>JAZRVD010000001.1:0-18961 GCA_045598945.1 Bacteroidales bacterium
CTCTGCCGGCGACCTCTTCGACGACATCCGTCGTATAGCATCGTATAGCGCCTCCAAGTCTGTCAAGCGCTACATCCTGTATGTTACCGATACCGAGATGCACGACTACTTCACCTCTTCTCGTTCTCCTCATCCTGTGTACGCAGCTACCATCAAGGATTTCTACACCATGCCTGTAGGTGCTGACAAGGTGTTGACTTTCAATGACAAGGATTGCCCTGCAACGTTCTTCAACAATGCTTGTAAGTCTCTGTCTGCCGCAGGCTCTTTCAGCGTCCGTCTTCGTCATCTCTGCTGCCAGAATCTCTCTTGTACAGGCATCGCCAATGTGCATCCTAACGGTGGCACGCACGACTGCTATGTTCATCTCTATGAAGTGCTATAGTTCTGTGTATCAAGTTTGTAAATTTATAATCTTTTATTCTTATGAACAGCAAAACTTATTTCGATGAGCCGCAAGTCATGGTGGTGAGGTTCGAGATGGAGGATGTCATCAGTACGTCGGGTGATGAATCTACAATAAGTCAGGTAGAAGAAGCTCTATAGCAGCCATGTGTAACCATATTTCAATATTAATTAAACGTCGTTTCAATGACAATTAAAAACTGTAATATGAAGAAATATATTTTTATGCTGTCAGTCTCATTGCTGCTGTTGGCGGCGTGCTCCAAGGATGACGACGCTCTTGTGCGGCAGGATGGGAAGGAGGCTATCCAATTTGTTCGCAAGAGCTTCAGCGCCTCTTGCAAAGACGATAAGACGGCTTTCGTGCCGGGCACAAAACTTGAGCAGGGCTTCCAAAAAGGCGATCAGGTGTTTGTCTTTGGTGCCAGGGTGGAACCACTCTATAGTGGGCGAATAGGGACTATTGACACCTTAAACAGCACTGCTTGGGGTGGTGGCAAGCCTTACTATCGTTCGATTAAGTTCGATGTGGAGGTGCCTGTGGGTGAGACCACGTTCCATGCCCTTATGCCTTATCAACAATCGATGTATGTCAACGAGATTTCCGTCCAAACCTCTCAGACTGCCGAAGCAGGCAGCAACGACCCCAGTACCAATTTCCTATATGCCACTTCTAACAATAATGTTTTTAATTTCCAGCACGCATGTGCCTATATACGTCTGCGTGTCAAGAATAATAGTAATAGCGCCAATAAATTTGTCATTAATAGCGATAGACCTGTTTCGGGCATTTGTAAATACGATTTTAGTAATGGTTTCGAGTTGAAAAGCCGTTTTGATAAAAATATAGAAAATTTCCGTGTAAGGCTTAGTAAAAAAGGAGGTGGTAAATTTGAGGATACAGCCTATATCGCCACGGTGATACCTACGAGCGAAAACTCTATTGTAGTTTATGAGGTATGGAATAGTAGTGATAAATTGGTTGCCTCGTGTGCTGTGCAAAATCGCAAGTTCGAGGCTGGCAAGATTTATACCGTTACGCTCGATGGCGACAAGCTTACCGCCACTGGCGAGCCATCTGATGTTCAGCGTACTGATTTTTTCTATTTTTCCGAAGAAAATACGCGTAAAAGGTATATTTTTTCTAAGGGCAATTTGCAGTATAATGCTTCAACCGACACATGGCGCTTTGCAGAAAACCAGTGGGATGTCATTGGTAGCCTGTCGCAGTATGGTGAACGAAATAATTACTTCGCTGGTAATGTCTCTGGTAGTGACAATGCTAATGTTGGTAAAGAAGACTATAAAGGCTGGATAGACTTCTTCAGTTTGACTGATGATGTAACTAATAATGCAGCTTCTTATTTATCCTGTAAGAAGTCGTCGGGTGCTAGGCTGATCACAAATAGCAAATTAATAGAGGACCTTGGTGATGGATGGCTTATACTTGGTAGTAATCGAATAAGCCCCCGTCAGATTGGCAATTTTGGCTCCATGCCTTATGATTATTTTGGATTTGCTAAAGTGGATAATGTGAATGGAGTAGTGTTGATTTCTTCTGAGTGGGGGCAAAAGAAAAATGGTGCTTATCAAACACCATACGGAGAATTTAAATTTACTGAAGGTGGAGCCAATGGATGGGCAACAAATATTTATACTATAGATGAGTGGAAGGTAGGTGAGGCTGCTGGTGCCGTGTTTTTGCCTGCTGCTGGTGAACTTATTAATGGTGAAATTCATGATGTTGGCAGTGTGTTATGTTGGATATTAGGTTATGAAAATAGCGACGACGATAAACAAGTTGTCAGAAAATTTTATAATAAAGGTGAAAGTACTGGTTTTGTCATTGAATCAGCTGCTAGTGTACGTCTGATTCGATGATGATTTACATGTAAAGTAAAAAAGCGATGCGGTGCGACGGATTATCCGTCAGCACCGCATCGCTTTTATTTGGTGTAATGGACAAAAATAATGGTTTTTTTTGGGACTTTGTTTCTAATGGACAAAATTAATGGTCGATTTTTTTCTGAAAAAGGAATAAAGTCGAAATAAATAGTATCTTTGCAATGTCAATGAAGCGGAGAGGAGCTCCGCTGGGGAGCAACTCCTTGAGGAATAATTGACAGGGTTTTATACCAATAGACGAAAGGCTGTATAATTAACAGCCTTTTCTATTGGGTAATACTCTTTGATGCCTTAAAAAAACCAACGGTAAGTTTATCACGACGTTTTTGCGACAAACCATTATGATTGCGTAGCATTCTTTTTAGTTGGGAAAAATGTCCATCTGTAATAGAGAAAACGCCCCAGAGGGGCAAAAAGCTTTCAGCCCAACGGCAACGCCTTGGGTTTGTTACGTACATCCAAACTTCGCCCTGTAGGGGCAAAAGCCCTTACCCCAATCTGCTTATTATAAAATAATTCTGCGAATAACGGTGCTATGAATTGTGGAACATACAAAAAAAAAGCCCATGAGCTACTCATTGGCTTTTCTATACGGAAGAAGTAAAAATTACATTGCGTTGACTTGTCTCATCAATTTTGATTTCAGGTTAGAAGCTTTGTTCTTGTGTATCACAGACTTCTTTGCCAGTTTGTCAATAACAGAAATCATTTTAGGAAGTCTTTCTGTTGCCACAGCCTTGTCTTCTAATGCTCTAAAATCGCGGAGGGCATTGCGCATGGTCTTGGCGTAATAGCGGTTTTCAATTCTTCTCTTTTCTGTAGAGCGAATTCTTTTTTTTGCTGAGTTGTGATGTGCCATAATCTATTATAACTTTTTGTTGTACTCCGAGCGGGATTCGAACCCGCGATTTTGAGAATGAAAATCTCACGTCCTGGGCCAGCTAGACGATCGGAGCCCTTTGTACTTTTCTTTCTAAAAAGCGGTGCAAAAGTACAAACATTTTTTTAACCTACCAAATATTTTTGTTTTTTTTACTCATCTTCTCGCTGACATTACGTCTTTTTTATTCTGTATCTGCTTGAAATCTAAAGCCTAAGCGCTTTGCTGTTACCATGTTTTTTTTGTCCATGTCGTTGCGTATATCTCCCACTGTTACCACCTTGACTTCATCGTATGGAGGTGTTAATAAATCAAAATTTGTGGTGTATTCGATAGCCGATTCAACGATGTTTTGGGCTGACTCGTTGGTAATCAATGAGGTATTGAAATTTGTGTACAGCATGCCCAACTCTCTTTTGCCTTCGATAAAGTAGTGCTTGTCTTTGTTTATCAGTATTCTACCTACAAGGTATCCGAGGTCGTTGACGCGGTCGTATCGGAACGAGTCCCAAAGGAAGTTGTATATGTTGATGATGCCGCAGTATGAGCGTGTGGGGTCTTCTTTTATATAGCTGCTTTTCATCACCTCGTGGTTGCGGGGGGTCTCGAACACATTGGTGTGCATCAAAAATACCAGCACATCGCCCGCATAGCGTACTTCAAATTCAAAATCGTTGTGATTGATGTACTCGAAATGGACGTTTCTTTCTTCTTCTTTGCTTTTTGCTTGAAAGAGCTCTGTCAGGTTTTCTGTCGTCGTCCTAAAAAGCTTGAAGCTTTCGAATGTCGAGTTGTAGACTGCTTGTTTTAGTTCGCTTTTGTCGAAAACAAGGTTTTTTAGTTTTTCGTTAAGTTCCATAAATGTTGTAAATTTGTTTGTTTTTCTGCATCAGTCGTTTTTTCTCGCCTTGGCATGCTGCAAAATTTGTTTGCCATCTGCTCTCGGCTTGTCAAAAATGTCTTTTTTATAACGTTCTTGTGTTTTCTTTATTGTTTTCTTTTCCTTTTCTTACAGTTATGTTTTATTGTTTGCTATTTATTTTGTACTTTTGCAACTTCGTTTTAATTTTTAATACTGTTTAGATTGGATAATAATAAATCATATTCGATGCGCAGCCTGTTTTTGATGCTTCTTATTGGCATTTTGATGGGCTGGTTTTTCTCTGTAAAAAGTTGTTCGTGGCATCGTGTGATGGATTCTGACACTCTGGGACAGAAGGTGGAATCGCTGTCAAGACTGATAGAAGAACAGTATGTTGACGAAATGAGTCAAGATACTATATCTTCTTTGATAATCAAGGCCATGATGTCGTCGCTCGACCCGCATTGTATATATTTCTCGGTAAAGGATATAAAGGGTCAGGAGGCTGAAATACGTGGCAATTTTGAAGGTATAGGCGCATTGTTGCGCCAGTGCGGCGATACAATAGGTATAGCAAGTACATTGCCCGGCAGCCCGGCGACACTGGCAGGATTGCAGCCCGGCGACCGTATCATTACGGTGGACGGCGACACGGTGTCGGGTGTGAATATGAAGGTGGAGGATGTGGTGCAGCGTATACGTGGCATGCATGACGAGAAGGTTGAGCTGGGGGTGCTACGTTATGGCGAGTCGTCGGTACGCCATATTGTGATGGGTAGAGATGTGATCCCTACCAGTAGCGTGGTATATAGCGGCATGCTCAAGGCTGGTGTAGGCTATATACGCATATCCCATTTCTCGGAAAAGACATACGATGAGTTTTATCAAGCGCTATCAACGTTGGTGGAGCAGGATATGAAAAAACTGATACTTGACCTTCGCGGCAACGGAGGCGGTGTCATGGAGTCGGCGGTACTTATCTGCAACGAGTTCTTGAATGAAGATGATTTGATAGTATATACAAAGGGCGCGCACCAGCGCGAGAGCAGGATTACTGCCGATGGCATGGGAACATATAAGTATGGCGAGCTGGTGGTGATGATCGATGAGATGAGCGCCTCGGCAAGCGAGATAGTGAGCGGCGCAATACAGGACAACGACAGAGGCACAATAGTTGGCAGACGGTCGTTCGGCAAGGGCCTTGTGCAGCGTCAGTTCGATTTCGCCGACGGCTCTGCCGTTTGGCTTACGGTTGCAAGATACTATACCCCGTCGGGTCGCTGCATACAACGTCCTTACGACAAAGGCACTGACGAGTACTATGCAGAATATCTACAAAAGATGCTTACAGAAAGCGATTCCGATTCCACGTTGGTGGCATTGACAGATACTACTCGCTACTATACCAAGAAGGGCAAGGTGGTGTATGGCGGCGGCGGCATTTACCCCGACCATGTCATTCCTTATTATCGCGATGTTTTGCTGGCTTATTATAATATGCTAATTAATAATCGTATTATAGACCAGTATGCGTATGACTATGTTACTAAAAACTATACGTCGTTGATAAAGGAATATCCCAATGACGATGTTTTTGTTGTCTATTTCAAGGTAACAGAAGCCGACAGAGAGGCTATTGTGGCTGCCGGTGTCAAGGCTGGCATTATGCCCAACAAGGCGAGTCTCGACAAGTATGGTAGAAATATCGACACTATCCTCAAAGCTTATATCGCACAGTATTTGTACGGCAGCGAATCGTTTTATAAGATATACGTTATGATGGATACTGACTTGCATGCAACAATGAAATTATAGATTTATATTATATTAGTTATGAAAAAAAGCTTTTTGTCTTTACTGTTCCTGTTGAGTTTTGTATATTGTGTCATGGCACAAAATACCTCGTTGTCCGGCGTGTTCTCCGGGTTGCCGTCTAATACCAAGCTTTTCTTATATGCCGTCAATGGCAACAAACTGTATCAGGTGGACTCGGCTTATGTGCCAAGTACAGGCGGATATATGTTCAATCGTACTATAGACAAGCCTTCCTTTTTTATTCTTCGTACATCGTTTGGCAATATGCAGGACATTCATGTAATGCTGCTGCCTGGCGAGCAGGTGAAGCTCGACATGCTTTATACTCCTATGTATAATCATGTGCGTGTTACAGGTACTTCAGGCTCTCGCAATATGGAGCTGTATCGCAAGTTCAACAACCTCCTCCCTGCTGGCGATGATGTGGTGGCGCAATGGAACTTGAAGACGAATATAGCAGAGTATATCACCGAGTATAGCGACTGCCTGATAAGTGCCTTTATGGTAACCTTTTTCGAAGAGGATTTTAACAACTATGCTTATCTCTACAAGCTTGTGCGCGACAAGTTGGCTACCAAATATCCTGACAACGATTTTGTTAAACATATTGTTGGCAAGCTCAGCAATGCAGTAGTCGCTGGCATGCCTGCACCAGATATTGCTATGAAGGACCCTTCGGGAAATGTGCGCAAACTTAGCGACCTGAAGGGCAAGGTGGTCTTGCTCGACTTCTGGGCTTCTTGGTGTGGCCCTTGCCGTCGCGAAAATCCTAACGTGGTGGCTTTATATCGCCAGTATCACGATATGGGCTTTGAGGTTTATAGCGTTTCGTTAGACAAGGACAAGGCTGCTTGGATGAAGGCTATCAACGACGACGGGCTGGTATGGGAAAACCATGTGAGTGATCTGAATGGCTGGACCTCGTCGGGTGGCAAGACCTATGGCATATCGTCGGTGCCATCTACCGTCCTTATTGATCGTAATGGCACTATCTTGGCTCGTAACCTAAGAGGCAATGAGCTGGCAGCAAAACTAAAAGAACTTTTCGAGTTCTAAAAAAATTGACTATAATATATTTAATGATATGATTACTAAAACACAAGTTGAAATGGCGCTTAGTCATGTCGACGACCCCGACCTCGGTCAGAGTCTTATACAGCTCGGCATGATTGAGAATATAGCTATCGACGGCCTTAAAGTATCGTTCGACCTTGTATTGACTACTCCAGCTTGTCCAATGAAAAAGAAGATGAGCGAGGATTGTGTCAATGCTATTCACGAATATGTGGATCGAAATGCCGAAGTGGTTATAAACCTTACTTCTCGTGCTTTCGCCCAGCCCGACCCGCATGAGATGTTCCCTACTATAAAGAACACTATCCTTGTGGCCTCTGGCAAAGGTGGCGTGGGCAAGAGCACTGTGGCTGTCAACCTTGCCGTTTCGCTGGCAAAGACTGGCGCTCGTGTGGCTATGATCGACGCCGACCTCTATGGCCCATCGGTGCCTATTATGTTCAACGTGTCGGCTGGCGAAGTGTATGGCGAGGAGCATGATGGCAAGACGTTTATGGTGCCTATTGAAAAATATGGTATCAAGTTGATGTCTATAGGCTTCTTGGTCGACCCCGACAAGGCTCTTGTGTGGCGTGGCCCTATGGCAAGCAACACGCTTAAGCAGCTGCTTACCGAGACATGGTGGGACGAGGTAGACTATCTTGTTGTGGACATGCCACCAGGAACTGGCGACATACAGCTTACCATTGCTCAGACACTGCCTGTTACGGGCGCTATCATTGTTAGCACCCCACAGCAGGTGGCTCTCGCCGATGTGGTGCGCGGCGTAGAGATGTTCCGCAACGAAAGCTTGAATATCCCTGTGCTGGGTTTCGTTGAAAATATGGCTTATTTCACCCCTGCCGAACTGCCTGCCAACAAGTATTATATCTTTGGCAAAGGCGGTTGCCGCAAGTTGGCTGAAGAGATGAATGTGCCACTGCTGGGCGAGATACCTCTTGTGCAGAGTATTGCAGAAAGCGGCGACACGGGCAAGCCGGTCTCTATATGCGATGAGACACCTACACCAGAAAGTGAGGCTTTTATGGCTCTGGCTGAAAACACTATCAAGGAAATTTGCAAGCTGAAAGCAAAATAGTATGTTTAACCAAGGCAGATACTATTGTAAAATAGTGTCTGCCTTATTTATATATTGGTATGACAGATCAGGAAAAAACTGTTGTAGAACAAAAGGTTGTCAATGCGTTAGACCAGATACGCCCGTATCTTCAGCAAGATGGCGGCGATGTGGAATTTGTTGATATGACCAACGAAGGGGTTGTGATGGTGCGGTTGAAAGGTCATTGCGGCTCGTGTCCTCATGCTTTGCAGACATTAAAGAATGGTATTGAAGTAGCTCTCAAGAAGGCAATACCAGAAGTTAAACTTGTAGAGCGCGTGATATGATAACAACGAAGTGCGGTGATAATGGTGAGACATCTTTGCTCGGCGGAAGGCGTGTGAGGAAAGATGATGTTCGTGTAGAGGCGTATGGCACTGTGGATGAACTGATGGCGTCTCTCGCTGTGGTTATAGAGTATCTCAAGCCATTAGATGCTGATACAGCCTCGTTGGCAGTATCTATACAGGGCGACTTGTTCTATGTCATGTCGATGTTGGCTGCTCAGGACGAAGAGACTGTCGCCAAACTAAAAAATGACAGAGACCTTGACTTGCAACCGTTGGAAGAAGCAATATCCTTTTTTGAAAAGCATTTGCCTCAGTTTCGCTGTTTTGTTGCACCGGGTGGCTCGATGGGAGCGGCACATTGTCATCTGTCGCGCACCATCTGTCGCCGTGCAGAGCGGCGTGTTGTTACATTGGCTTCGCAGGAGTGGGTGGATAGGCGCATAGTGCCGTACCTCAATAGACTGTCCGACTATCTGTTTCTTTTGGCTCGCTATATTGTTGTTTTGCAAGGTGGCGAAGAGACTTGCCTGTAGTTCTATTGTGATGATAACACGATAATTAGGTGATGGTTTTTAATAACGAGATATATTTTTTTTGCATTTCAATAAAAAAATATATCTTTGCAGTCCGAAAAAAATGCGTGATTGGTTGAAAGATACAGAGAGTGAAATTCTTTTGTACTTAATCGTTTAATAATAATTCTTCTTTGTTATGTATTGGACGCTTGAATTGGCCTCGAAACTGGAGGATGCTCCATGGCCGGCAACGAAAAAAGAACTTATAGAGTATGCTCAGCGTACTGGCGCCCCTATGGAGGTTATTGAAAACCTCGAAGAGATAGAGGACGAAGGCGAAGAGTATGAGACTATCGAGGATATCTGGCCAGACTATCCTACCAAAGACGATTTCCTCTTCCCTGAAGACGAATATTGATTTATAGTTGTAGTGGTGTTGCATTTGTTTCTATCTGCTGATGAATATTTCGTTTGTCGGGTCGGGTAATGTTGCCACTCATTTTGCTAAGGCTTTTTTATCAACGGGTCATGCCATAGTGCAGGTCTGCTCGCAACATTTTGATCATGCACAGCGTCTTGCCTCACTTGTAGCTGCCGAACCGATAGACAATGTTGCAAACCTCTCTGAGGTCGATGTGCTTGTGTTGTCTGTCCCCGACAATCTTCTTTATTCCTTACCTTTGTTGGATGTGTCCCCCAAGACACTATTGCTCCATACTTCGGGGAGTGTACCTATCTCTGTCCTGTCGTCAAGGTTATGCGGTGTGCTTTGGTCGCCGCAATCGTTTGTAAGAGAGGCGGAGATGGAGTATGGCAACATCCCTTTTTGTATAGAGGCTAATAGCAAAGAGGCTTATGACAGGTTGATGACGTTGGCATCGTCGGTGTCAAGGGAGGTGTATACTCTCGACAGCAGCCAGCGTGCATGGGCTCATCTGGCATGTGTTTTTGCCAACAACTTTGGCAACGCGTTGAATGCCGTCGCACAACAGCTGTTGGTGTCGCATGATATACCTGCCCAGATTTTAATGCCAATTATCCAAACAACAGCCAATAGGGCAGCAAGCGATGACGTGTGGGCATTGCAGACCGGCCCAGCTTCCCGGCAAGATACTGCTACTATGCTTCAGCATCAGTCTATGCTTCAGCAATTCCCCGAAGCTCTTCAGTTGTATAGGTTTATGTCGCAACTTATAGCCACACACAAGTCATCGCATTGATTATGCTTATAGATACACATACACATATATATTGTGAGGAGTTTGATGAGGACAGAGCCGAAGTTATAAGGCGAGCGGTAGACGCTGGCGTAGGCTTGATGCTTCTGCCAGCAATCGACGAACAAACCACTTCTCGGCAAGACGACTTGGCAGAGGCTTATCCTGAGCTCTTTCGCCAAATGGTAGGGCTGCACCCTACATCGGTAGACGAAAACTATTGCAAGCAGCTGGATCTCGTGGCGCAACGCCTCTTCGCTTTTACGGACAAATATGTGGCTGTAGGTGAGATAGGTCTGGACTTTTATTGGGACACTACGTTCTCGTCTCAGCAGCGTGATGCCCTGTGCCAGCAGATGGCTTGGGCACACGAGTGTGGCAAGCCGGTTGCTCTGCATGTGCGCAATGCCTATGAAGAGTTGTTCAAATGTCTCGACGCTATGCAGTACTCTTCCTTCAATGGCGTGCTGCATTGTTATAGCGGCACCTTAGAACAGGCACAGATAGCACTTGACATGGGCTTCTTTCTTGGCATAGGTGGCGTTGTAACATTCAAGAAATCATCGTTGCCTGATATCGTTTCATGCGTTCCTCTCGAACGCATAGTGCTCGAGACCGATGCCCCTTATCTCGCCCCGCATCCCTTCAGAGGACGACGCAACGAGCCTTCGTATCTTACTAATGTGGCTGCTGCGGTGGCTGCTATAAGAAACGAAACGGTGGAAACTATTGCTAATCAGACTACCCTCAACGCCCGTCGCCTTTTTTCGTTATGACTTGGTGCCTCTTTTGGGATACCTATACTGACACTCCGAAATATTGGAGATTTATATGCCTGTTGTTATGATTTGGACAACTTTTGCGTAGGCCTCAATATCTACGAATACCTCTGGTAACTATTAGATTGATTTGTTGTCCCTTTATAATCTTCTTGTGTTTCAACTACGTATTGACGTTTCTCTTATTAAATGTAAATCCATGTACATATACCAGCTATCCCCTCTTCAACAAAATGGCAAGAATAGGTTATATCACCTCAATATGTCATCTTGTACACATTGTATTTTCATAATTCATCCTCACTCGTTTTCCTAATCTTTTTCTGTCTTTCCCGTAACAGTATTGTACCAGTTTTTTAAATCTAATTACAGTTATGATAATAAATCTATATTTAGATTAATTAAGATGATTGTGCAAGATTTAATTTTTAATTATGTATTAGTTAATGTGCTAATAATGTGTATGGTGAGAATTGCTGTTGAGGCATTGTTTATTTAGGTATTCAGGGTGCCATGGTCAGCTAATATGACGAGTACAACGAATTGATATTTCCTAAATTAATTATATACGGTATAATGGTATGTATGTTTTACAACTATACTGTATTTTAATTTCTCATGAATCTTTTTGCGTCAAATTGTATATAGTTCCTTTTTCTTTTTGTATCTTTGCAACGTGTAAACATTATAGTTTATGTCTATTTTTGCATTAATCATTGGCGCCATATTTGTCAATAATGTTGTGTTGGCGCAATTCTTGGGTATCTGCCCTTTTCTTGGTGTGTCTAAAGATGTCAAGTCGTCGTTAGGCATGGGTGCGGCTGTGTTGTTTGTTATGCTTCTTGCCACGCTGGTAACATATCCGCTTTATTATTACGTTCTCGTACCGCTCAACCTTGCCTATTTGCAGACTATAGCGTATATCCTTGTTATAGCTGGATTGGTGCAGATGGTGGAGATCGTGCTTAAGAAAATTGCACCGGCATTGTACCAAACTTTGGGCGTTTTCCTGCCATTGATAACAACTAACTGTGCTGTGCTGGGTATTGCATTGCTCGTTGTGCAGAAGCAGATGACGTTGTTCGAGAGCGTTATATATGCGGCAAGTATAGCCATCGGATTTACTCTCGCACTTGTCATTTTTGCCGGTCTGCGTGAGCAGATGGAATTGACTGGAGTGCCAAAGGGTATGAAGGGTATACCCATCGCCCTTGTTACTGCTGGTATCCTTGCCATGGCTTTTATGGGATTTAGTGGTATTGTTTAGTGCTTGTTTTTTCCGTTTCAGACCTCTATTTTTATAGTTTTGAGTGCCTTATAAATGTTGTTTTAACAGTGTTTTTTGGTTTATTAACAATATTTATGTTTTTGTAAATTATTGTATAATAATCGGTTGAATGGGTGGTGTGTTTTTTTTACATTTTTTTTTTACCAATAAAAGAAAATGTAGTACCTTTGCACTCGTTATTAAAAGAAAACATTTTTAACAATTCTAAATTTTTCTAAGAGATGAAAAAAGTTATGTTCTTAATGGCCGTTGCCGGTATGTTCGCTTTCGCCGCTTGCAACAATGCTACCGAGGAAGTTCCAGTTGAGGAAGTTCCAGTTGAAGAGGCCGTAGTTGAAGAGGCTCCTATCGATGATAGCACTGCTGTGGTTGAAGAGATTGCTCCTCTTGCTGAGGAAATTGCTACCGAAGTTAACGCTCAATAATCCACTTGGATTTTGCATCAAAAAAAGAGGGACATCGATTCGGTGTTCCTCTTTTCGTTTCTAAATTTTTTTATGATATATCACAATCTTACAGAGCTTATTGGGCATACTCCTATGCTTGAAGCCGTTAGGCAGAAAGGTCAACTGGCTACGATATTGCTTAAGCTTGAATCGTTCAACCCCGGCGGTAGTGTCAAAGACCGTGTGGCCTTGTCTATGATATGCGATGCTGAGCAGTCTGGTCTGTTGAAGCCGGGTGCTACAATTATCGAGCCTACGAGCGGCAACACTGGCATTGGCCTCGCATGGGTGGGCCTTTCGCGCGGCTATCGTGTTATCCTTACAATGCCTGATAGTATGAGCGTTGAACGTCGCAATCTTTTGCGTGCTTATGGCACCGAACTGGAGCTCACGCCAGGCAATGAAGGTATGGCAGGATCTATCCGTAGGGCTGAGCAATTGCGTGACTCTATCCCGGGTGCTGTCATCTTGGGACAGTTCGACAACCCTGCCAACCCTCTGGCTCATGAGCAGACGACAGCCGTAGAGCTGTGGGACGACACAGAGGGCGCTATTGATGTTTTTGTGGCAGGTGTGGGGACTGGCGGCACGTTGTGTGGCACTGCTCGCACATTGCGCAAGTATAAGTCGGATATAGAGATTATAGCCGTCGAGCCTGCTACATCTCAGGTGCTGGCTACTGGCAAGGCTGGCACGCACAACCTTCAAGGCATAGGTGCCAATTTTGTTCCTAAAAACTACGACGCTTCAGTGGTAAATGCCATTTTGCCTATATCCGATCAAGAGGCATACGATGCTATGCATCAGCTTGCCTCCTCTATGGGTCTGTTGGTAGGCATCAGCTCTGGTGCAGCATACGCCGCCGCTCTTGCTCTTGCCCGTCTGCCTCGTTATGAAGGGAAAAATATAGTAGCGCTGCTGCCAGACACTGGCGAGCGCTATCTCTCGCTATTTTAGTTGTGTGTTTCAAATAGCTGGTGAGCAGGAAAGAAAATCCTATTCTTTCCTGCTCATCTTCTTTGTAAGCCATTGCCGTATAGGACGTTCATAGTATCGCTCGGCAAGCCATGCCAATATCACTACTAATATCGTTATAACAAGCGGAGTGCACCACCAGCCTTCGCCAAAAGGATGTATGCCTGCGTTTATCCAGCCTATATAAAGGTATATAAACGGATAGTGTATCGCATACAATGGGTATGACAGCCTGCCGAGAGTATTGCAGATGTCGTCTCTTTTTGGCTCGCTACCTGCTCCAAGCCATACTATTAGGGGGAAGAATACTCCTACGCATATTATTTCGTAGGCAATGTTGAATCCTTTTATATTTGGCATGCTTAACAAGAGACAGAGCATTATGCTGCATATCAGAAAACTGTATGGTAGCCTTTTGTTTGTAATTCTATTGCGTTGCAACCGTGCAATGAGTAGTCCTATGGGGTATGCAAAACCTATGCGCAGTAGTCCACCCAATAGATTTGGCACTCTCGACGACCATCCGCAGGCATAGCCTTCGGGGCTGTAGATGGCATTGACTGTTAGCAGTATGCCGGCAATAACAACCCAGCATGCAACCTTCTTGGTGCTTGCACGACGTAAGAATATGCCGTAGACTAAACTGCCTATGTATTCAAAGAATACCGACCAATGAGGACCGTTTAGTGGAAAGGCCTCTGTATTGCCTCGTGGGTCGATATTTGTAGGGCATGGGAGCAAAACAAGCGACAGCAGCAAGGCTACTGCTGTCTTTTGCCAGCAGATGGCTGTGCCGTCCCATTGCGTGCAGCCTTGCAGCATATATACCGCAAAACCTATGACTGCGCCTAATACAATCATGGGGTGCAGACGTATTAGTCGCTTGCATATAAAAGTCTTTAGAGTGAGTCGTCGGCTGTCGTCTCTTTGCCATAGTCTGTCGTAGGCATTGCCCATCACAAAGCCAGAGAGGATAAAGAAAAAATCTACGGCAAGGTAGCCATGATATAAGTCTTGTTCGGCTTTACCACCGGCAAAGGCAACGGCTTCGAAAAGATGGTATAGCACTACCATCAGGGCTGCTACGCCACGCAGTCCGTCGAGGCTGCTGAAATGTCTGGTGCTATTGTCGTTCATTGGTGTAGAGTGTGAAAAAAGCCACACAATGGTTTTGTGTGGCTTAGATACGGTGTCTATTAATTTCTGTAACCTATGACGTGGCGCACTTCATCGATTGTGCGGCGTGCGCTGGCACGTGCTTTCTCTTTGCCTTGGTCCATGATTTTGCGCAGCTTCTCTTCATCGCTTGATATCTCTGCTATCTTGTCGCGGAAAGGCTGTGTAAAGGCTATCATGTCTTCTGCCAACTGTTTCTTGAGGTCGCCGTAACGTATCTGGCAGCGGTTGTAGAGGTCGTCGAAATATTCCACAGTGTCGGGTTTGGACACCACGCGCAGCAGTGTGAACAGGTTTTCTATCTCCACGGGCTTTGTCTGGTTCATCTCTACGGGGCCGCTGTCTGTCTTGGCTCGCATTATTTTCTTGCGTATTGAGGCTGGCTCTTCGTTGAGGAAGATGGCATTGCCTTCGCCTTCCGACTTGCCCATCTTGCCGTTGCCGTCGAGACCGGGAATCTTTATCAGCTGCTCGCCAAAGTTGTAGGCTTGCGGCAGCGGAAACACCTCGTGCTTGTACATGTTGTTGAAACGTCCAGCAAAGGTGCGGGTCATCTCTAAATGTTGCTCTTGATCTTTGCCTACGGGCACTTTGGTGGCTTTATGTATAAGTATGTCGGCAGCCATCAGGGTGGGGTAGGTCAGCAAGCCGGCATTGACATTGTTGGGGTTTTGGCGCACCTTGTCCTTAAAACTTGTTACTCGTTCCAGCTCGCCGAGGTAGGCGTTCATGTTCAAAAACAGATATAGCTCTATGGTCTCTGGCAGGTCGCTCTGCAGGTATATGGTCGACTTCTCAGGGTCTAAGCCTGCTGCCAGATACTGTACCAGTATCTGACGGGCATTGCCGTACAGGTCATCGGGCGTCGGATGTGTCGTCAGTGAATGGTAGTCAGCTACAAAAAAGTAGCAGTCGTGCTCCTCCTGCATCCTTACAAAGTTGCGAAGAGCACCAAAATAGTTGCCTAAGTGAAGGTTGCCAGTAGGTCTGATGCCACTGCATACTATCTCTTTCATCTTGTTTCTTGTCTTGGTTTATTAATAATTGTTTGCAAAAGTACGATATTTTTTCGATAGTAGTCCCATATATCCAAACAAAAGTAGTACTTTTGCATTTCTCTTTATGTAAATCTTGCTATATATGACTCAATCTTTTTCTTCTCAGTCTGCCAGCAACCATTTCTGTGTCATCATGGCTGGCGGTATAGGAAGCCGTTTCTGGCCTCTCAGTAAAAACAACTTCCCCAAGCAATTTCTCGACATCATGGGTACTGGCAAGAGCTTTATCCGTGCCACTTTCGAGCGTTTCCTGCCTGTCGTCCCACCTCAAAACTTTGTCGTCGTTACCAATCAGGCGTACAAGCACCTCGTCTTAGAACATCTGCCTGAACTTCACGAGAGTCAGGTGCTCTGCGAGCCTATGCGCCGCAACACAGCGCCATGTATTGCTTATGCCTCTTATCATATAAAAGCCCTGTGCCCCGACGCTCTTGTTGCCGTTACTCCTGCCGACCATCTGGTTACCAACGAGGTGCAGTTTCAAAAAGTCATCTCTACAGGTTTTGATTTTGTAGCACAGCGGTCGGAAGCCTTGATGACAATAGGTATCAAGCCCTCGCGTCCCGAGACAGGCTATGGCTATATTGAGGTTGAGAAGTCAATACTTGGCAATGCCTCTCTTGGCGATGTCGTGTCAATGGCCAACTTCAAGGAAAAGCCTAACCTCGAAACGGCAAAGCATTTTCTTGACGAAGGCAACTTCTTTTGGAACTCTGGCATCTTTGTATGGTCTTTGCATGGCATTATCAAAGCCTTCCACGACTACTTGCCTGACATGGCAAAGCTGTTTGACTCAGGTGCAGACAGTTTCGGCACTGACAAGGAACAGCAGTTTATCCTCGACAACTTTGAGAAATGTGAGAACATCTCTATCGATTATGGCGTGATGGAACGGTCGCAACAACGTTATACCATACCATCTGAATTCGGGTGGAGCGACATAGGCACTTACGGCTCATTGTATACCCATGCCGCGCACGATGCAGATGGCAACGCCATCAATGCCAACGCTGTCGTTGTCGACTCTCGCCGCTGTGTTATCAATATCGAGCCAGGCACGGAGGCTATCGTGCAAGGCATGGAAGACTGCCTCGTGGTCTATCGCGACCACTCGTTGCTGGTCTGCCGTATGCAGGACGAGCAGAGCATCAAGCAATGGGTGGAAAAACTCAAATAGTTAATATCTATAGTCATAAAAAAAGGAGAATCGTAAAGACTCTCCTTTTTTTGCGTATTTTGTGCAAGATGTATTATTTAGTGTCCTCTCAAAGAGAGATAATTCTCTTGTAACGCTTAGTTTAGATGCATTCTTTGTAACGCTTAGTTTAGATGCATTCTTTGTAACGCTTAGTTTAGATGCATTCTTTGTAACGCTTAGTTTAGATGCATTCTTTGTAACGCTTAATTTAGATACAGTTTTATCTTGATATTCTGCACTGTAACGCATTGGTAGCTACGAGCAAAGTCAAGCACCATTTTCTGCACCTGTTTAGGTGCCGTAGTCTCTTTCATCTCTTTATCATTGCGTTTTCTGGTGGTAGGCTGCAAGGGGTAGGAATGTATCATAGGCATCTTGTTTCTGAAATCGTAATAATAACGTTTCCTACACTTTTTTATTTTGTAATAAGCTAAAATAAGACTTATACATACTTTTCGATATTGCTTTTTCATGAACTTTAATACAGAATTGCTTTTTTTTGATAAATTTGTTTGTATAAAAAAAAAGCAGTACTTTTGCAAAATCTTATACTTGCTGAAAGCTCCATTGGGCGGAAGGTGGGTATGGATGCATATATACAAAAAGGCGTGTCTCTACGCTTTGGTTTTGACGTGTTAGAACTTCGCAACTTCAAACTTCTTGTCAAAAACAAAGCAACGGGAACGCCCCAATTAGGTGTGTTGTATGCCTTCATTAGCTCTCGGTGTCTCGTATACCCTATGCTGATGCTGGTTCAGAATACACGGCGTGGGGCTTTCAGCGTTGCTCGTTTCGGCAAGAAGGGTAATGCGAAGGCCTTAACACGTGGGACGAGTAACGGGATAGGCTCCCACGTTTTTTTTGTCTATATGTTAACCTTAAACAAATCCACGAAAGACTATTTGGGAGTCTTGGTCATAGAAGAATCGGTATGATGTTAGAACTGTCTTCTATAACTAAAAGCGTAATATGTGGCAGATTTATCTGTTGGCATTTTGTGTGCTATTACGTTTTGTTGACATCACATCCCTTTGTATGAGGGGAAACGCCAGTTACATCTTTTAATTCTAATTATGAAAAAATGGAATTTTAAGCGACAATGTTAACTGAAGTCGAATTATTCATTTAAAATCTACATATTATGGCAATGTTTCAGATTTTTACGAAGACCTGTAAACAGGTTAACGGTATTCTTATTGAACCTGACATGATCGTCCAAGTCATAACAAAGAGTGTGAGCAATCCTATTGCAACAAATGGTGGATAGCTTGTTGTTGATGCATTCTACCATATCTATGGTATCAAGGTTTTGTAACAGAGAGGTACGATTTTATTGATATGCCTGGTGTCGTTTCATGTATAGAATGACACGATGATGAAATTTTTAATTAATTTAATTTTTATATTATGAGATTTATTATAAACATCATTTTATTTCCTTTTTGGGTTGTAAAAGTAATTTTGGGATTAGCATTTGGAATCGTTATTCTTCTATTTAGAATTATTTTTGGAGTTTGTTTTAGAGAGTCATCTGTCGATGAGCTTGTTGGGGATTCAAGCGAATATATTGTAAAAGTGTTTAGTTGGTTTGCATAATATACAGATTGTCGTTTAATTCAAAGAGTTTGATAACTGTTGACGAGTGTATGCCTTTAGAAGTTGCACTCGTCAGCTTTTTTCCTGCTACTTGAACCATTTTTGTATGATATGGACACCGTTGTCCCTACCGGAGCGACAATGTTGGTTTGATAAATTATTACTGCCCGATAAACTTTTTGATAAAAGAGAAAAAGGGCTGATTTATACAAAAATACTCACGAAAATGTCAGACTCATTATCTGATAACACAAAAGGATAATGAGTGTGTGGAGGAAGGAATAGGTATAGCATAATTCTTTACTATCAATGGATTAAACTATACGGTTTGTGATTTAGCGGACAGTAATATAATAGTTTGTAATTAACGCCCCAACGGGGCA
>JAZRVD010000002.1:0-10268 GCA_045598945.1 Bacteroidales bacterium
AAAAACATACATTTTTATATACCGCCACTGAATAAAAACATACATTTTTATATACCGCCACTGAATAAAAACATACATTTTTATTTGCTATCATTAAATAAACATTGTACCTTTGCATCAAAATAAAATAGCAAAAAGATGAATAAGAATGTTTTCAAGACGCTAATAAAAGAGGGGCAGGATGAGATAAAAGAGATGACGGTAAACAGTCGGCATTTCGAATTCGAAGAGAATGGAAGATATGTGCTTGTAGGCATACGGCAGGCAGGCAAATCATACCTCCTATATCAGCGCGCCAAGATGATGCTCAGCAAAGGGCACGACATCAGCGAGATTGTATACATCAATTTCGACGACGAGCGATTGCTTGGTCTGAAAGTAGAAGACCTCGACCTCATACTGCAGGCATACAGCTCCATGTACAACGGCAAACCCATACTCTTCTTCGACGAGATACAGACCATCGAAGGCTGGGAGCATTTTGCCCGCAGGCTCGCCAATCAAAAATACATGGTTTTCATAACTGGCAGCAACGCCAAGATGCTTAGCCGCGACATAGCCACAGTGCTGGGTGCAAGATACTTCGACGAGAAGGTGTTCCCCTACTCCTTTCTCGAATACATCGAAGTCAACGGCGTCAAGCTGCAAAAAAACTGGGAGTACTCCAAGCAGCGCAACACGGTGCAGAAACTATTTATAGAATACTTCCACTGGGGAGGATTCCCCGAACTACTGCTATACAGCAACAAACGCCACTGGCTCAACGGACTATACGAAAAAATAATACTCGGCGACGTCATACAGCGCAACAGTGTCAAGAAAGTGCACGCGATGCGCCTTGCCGTGAAACGACTGGCAGAGAGCGTAAACCAGCCCATAGCCTACAACCGACTGGCAAACCTTGTAAAAAGTGCGGGAACGCCAATCACCACAGCCTCGATGATCGACTACATAAGATATGTAAAAGAAGCATGCCTGATATTCACCCTCGACAACTACGCCTCAAAATTTGAAGATAAAGAGACCGTCAAGAAACACTATTTCGCCGACAACGGAATACTAAACATCTTCCTCAACAATGGCGAGACAGCGCTATTAGAAAACCTGTGCGCCATTACACTCTACAAACGCTACAACCAAAACGACGAGTCGCCACAACTCTACTACTACAAACACAACATAGAGGTAGACTTCTACATCCCCGACGAAGGTCTCGCCATACAAGCCTCCTACGACATAAGCGACGAGTCCACACTCAAACGTGAAGTCAACGGCCTGGTGCAGCTTAACAACATCGAGCCACTAAAGCAAGCCCTCATCATCACCTACGACCAGGAAGAGCAGATAGAGAAAAACGGCCTGACAATAAATGTCGTCCCAATATGGAAATGGATATTGGAACAGGACACCGTCAAATAGCCCCTACCAAAACAAAACGCCGGCATAATCCGCCGGCGTTTTTGTTTTCCCCACAAATAAAGAGGCAACACTATCCTCTTGCAACCACACTTACAACGCAAATATTTGAAATCACCTTACACAAGATACGGAACAAAACATAAACTACACCAAATCTTCAGCCAACTTTTTATTATTCTCAGTCTCCGCTGTATCGCCCAACTCATCATAAAGTACAGCCCCTTTACATAATGTTCAACAGCCTTCGCCTTGTTACCAGCAGCCCTGTATGTTTTACCCTTAATTTAGGACGTCTTATGGGCTATCGGTTTGTTTTATATTTAGCTACAAGTATTTCTATTGGTCTGTAAACTGCTCCATATAGGAAAACATGTTTTGCTGTGTTTTTCCTTTTAAGCGGTAATAAATGCGATTCTTTACTTTTATCTTATCTACATCTTGCAAGCCTTCGAGGTGTCTTTTCATTTTATCATCCTTCCAATCAAGATGCAAACGGGCGACAAGCTCTTTTGCGGAAATAGAATCAACAGTATTCAACAAAGCCATGATGCCTGCATCTATTTCTTCCTTTTGAAGTTGTTCCGGACCTTTTTGTTCTTCCGCACTTAGATGCAGAACTTCTCCATTCATATCTACCGCTGCAGCACCTTTTTGTATTAACAGTAGATTGGCGTTCTTTTCATCAGTATCTGGATACCTGACAAAGATTGGACGTTTTCTTCTCAGTCCGTCGATCACTCCCGACCACGTTCCACCTTTATCATCACTTTGTGCTACAAAGATTTCTGACGCCATGCCATAGATAATAGAGTTGCGAGCCATGGCAAACTCTACCGACCAAGGAGCTTTTGGGGCAAAGGTGCTCATCACCAACGCCCTTCCCTGAGCAATATGCTTGAAATATTGTTTGAAACCAGAGGCGAAGGTCATTATTCCCTGTGGCAGCACTATAATACTTTTCCCATTAGCACCAACAGCAGAATCCAATGCTTGCCGATCAACGCCTTTGGCAAATCCACTTACTACAACCTTATTCTCATTAGCAGCCTTTTTGGCAATATTATCTGTAAATGATAGCGACGTTGTATCAGCATTCCGTGACCCAACAATAGCTATAGAAGGCTCTTGCAATAGGGATTTGTTACCCTTTATGTAGATAACCGTAGGGGCATTATATTTAAGATTTTCCTTTAGCAATTTGGGATAGTTCTCGTGAGCGACGGGAATTATTTCATAGCCTTGATTTAGTAACTCTTCAACAAGGAAAGATGTGTTTGCCAACTGCTGTCTCGCCACTTCAAACAGAACTTGTTCCTCAGCATTTAAGCCAGCGACTTTCCAGTTTGAAGTCTCTTCAAACAGATCTATTACGGATATACGAGGTTGGTGAGTATAGCATTTTGCATATATCTCATTCTTGCGTCTTGTCCACATCTTGGGAATCAAAGCAAGCGCCACCCAATATGTCAATTCCTGTTTTATCATAGTGTTCCTCCTACCGTTTTTGCTATTACTATTGGAACAATACATTTAGCACCTTTTAGTGTTAATAATTTTCCAACTTCCTTTATTGTTGCGCCCGAGTCATAGATATCATCAAGCAACACAATGGTTTTGCCCTTTACAACCCTCTCGTCCACATCAAATGCACCCACAACATTCTCTTGCTTGCCGTATGAGTTCTGATACATTTTCTGCTCCTGTGTAATGCGTACCTTTATCAAGTCATGACTTATAGGCACCTGTATAACACGAGCAAACTTTGTTGCGAAATCTTTTACAAGGTCGCCTGACTTTGTTGGGGGTATGTACATCACCAAGTCTGGTTGCATGCCTCTAAACTTCTTGCCATACACCGACAATGTCTTTTTCAAAAGGAAGTCAGGAAAATCACCTCCGTTTTCATACTTACATCTATGCAACGTCGCACCAACATTTGACACACCATAATACGATGCCGCATAACCATTTACTAAATGTGATGCCTTTCCCAAACGGTCTTTTATAACCTCCATCTCTTCGCTCGTAAAATCAGAAGCTTTTATACCATTGCGGTATTCAGCCACATGGTGTTCTGCAATCTTTCCTTCTTCATCTTTTACGATTTTTTCTACCATGATGGTGCCAGGCGACGACACACAGACTCTTAAGCAGCCTTTTCTTGTAGTCCACGACGCAAGAGGCAAGTCGGGGAAATAGGTATCTCTAAACTCTTCCAATCTTGCTGATAGTTCAGGCGTAACCGTAACATAAAGTTTTTCAAGATTAGTATTGTCGCAATTGGTATAACACGCCTGTTCATCACTGTCAAGAAAAGCACAGAGATATTTCATCCTCGGCATATCGGTATAGATGTATTGCACCATAGAATGAAGGTCGTTCAGCTTTGCTTTTCTAAGCTCTTCAAACAACGTTGTGTCGAGCTCTGGGGCATTATACTGATACTCATACTTCTTCGTCTTGCCATACTCCACCTCTTTGACAATACCCTGGTCTATCAAATCAGCCTTAATCACCCTTGCCTGAGTTTGTTTGATATTAGCCCTTTTCATAACCTCTCTTTCCGAAAGAGGCTCTTCTTGCAGCAACGATATCACCTTCTGGTATTTTGCCACTGTAGGGCGAGCTCCATCAATGAAAGAAAGTGGCAGCAGCATGTCTGTAGCCAAATTCTTTACACCATCTATGCTCTCGTTGTAAAACAAGATAATGCGTGTATGCCTGCCGTCACGTCCTGCACGTCCAATTTCCTGAAAATAATGAATAGGTGATACCGGCATTTGAGTATGAATGATGAACCTAATATCCGGCTTGTCGATACCCATACCGAGGGCATTTGTTGACACAACACATTTCCATCGATTCTGCATCAGACCTTTTTCTATTGCCTTGCGTGTCTCAGAGTCTAACCCTGCATTGTAATCGGTCGCCTCCACGCCATTGAACTGCAACCATTTGGCATATATCTCGGTGTCGACCCTGGTGCCAGTATATATCAAACCAGTACCTTCCAACAAGTTAATATTCTGTGCCAGCCATATCATCTTCTCATCCTCAGACTGCACCCTTACAACCTGCAATGCGAAATTAGGCCTTGCAAGATCACCCCTGATAGTGGTCAAATGTCCACCTATCTGTTGCTCTATATCCTTCTGAACTCTTTTGGTGGCTGTGGCAGTAGTGGCAAGAACAGGGAGAGACTTCGGCAGCAACTGCACCAAGCTAATAATTCTGCGAAACGACGGCCTGAAGTCATGCCCCCATGTAGATATGGTGTGCGCCTCATCAACAACCACCATCGACAGTTTTATATGGCGAGCAGTCTCTATCCATTCGTCATTTTCCTGCCTTTCGGGTGCTATATAGAGAATCTTTATCTCATTGTTCAAAGCTTTCTGCATAGCCTCCAAGTTCTCCTCGTAGGTCTGTTCGGAGCTGATATACGCAGCCTTTATTCCCCTTTTGCAGAGTCCGCTCACCTGGTCGCGCATCAGAGCTATCAGGGGAGAGAATACAACCGTAACACCGTCGAACTGTGTTGCAGGGAACTGGTAGCACAAAGACTTGCCAAAACCTGTGCGTTCTATCATCAGTATTCGCTCTCCTCGCAGTATTCGCTCTATAGCGTTCCATTGCTCGTCAAAGAAATGGTCTAAGCCAAAGATTTTCTTCAGTCTAATTTCCGCTTCTTGTCTGGTTTGCATATTCCTATTTTATTATCTATCGTCTATTTTAATAATGACAAGTGAGAAACAAGATGGAACTATTAATTGTAATAGTCGCCGTAGCAATAATCCTGCTCTGCCGCCATCAGATCCTCCTCTTCGGAGCGCTTGTACTCCACAACTCTGTGATTATGCGAATTTATTGTGTCGAGAACATAGGTCAGGTCGGCGAGCGTCTTCTCGCGCTTAGACGGCAGCAGCTGGCACTCCCATATAGTGATGCAGTTCCACCCCATACGCAGCAGCTTCTTTTCCACCTCGGCATCTCTCGCCCTGTTGCGCCTTATTTTAGTCTGCCAGTAGTCTATGCGGCTTTTAGGCATGACAAACAGCCTGCAGTTGTCGTGTCCGTGCCAGAAGCAGCCGTTGACAAAGATGCACGTCTTGTAACGTCGCAGCACTATGTCCGGCTTGCCTGGCAGACCCGGGTAGTTGGTACGATAGCGAAAGCCATGAGACCACAGGTATCGCCTCACAAGTATTTCCGGCTTGGTGTTTTTGGATTTCACCGCCGCCATGGCGTTATGCCTCTGTTCAGGAGTAAGGACGTCTACCATCAGCCATTATTTTATAAAACGTATCTGCAAATTTAGTTTTATATACACATGCCCGTCAGAGCCTCTATACAAACTGCCATAATCATGCCTGGTCCTACTTGCTTTTTCAAACTTGGTGTTGTTGTAAAGATAATTCTCAACATCATTGCGATTGTAGAAATGATAACACACTATGTCTCCATCAACTTTTACTACAATATACCCCCCATTAGCGTCATACTTTCCTTTCCATTCAGTAGCAGGCATCATTCCCAAAGCAACACTCAGCAATAGCACTTTAATTTTATAGGAATAGAAAGCATTAACATCGTTTCCATTGTAATCAAAAGGATTTTCCTTTGAAAGACGCTCAACACATTCTTTGACCGAAGAGTATTTAGATGTATAGTATATCCTCAAAACATCTGCAATTAACTGAGGCATGCCTAAATCCAATAGCAGCAAATTATTTCTAAAAACATCATTATCAACATCGAAAAACTCCAATTTCAGATTTGATTTGCCACATTCATCAAGACGTTCACAAACACTTTTTAAGGCATTTATCCTATTTATCTCACCATCATCAATATTACGCCCAACAAGTTTGTAAGTAATATTTGTTGTTTTACCAGCGTTCAACAAAGTTGAAGGCTGTCCAAGTTGAGATTTAACACTAAAACCCAACAAAGGAGTTTGATTGGTCCTTAAGTCATGTATAACAACATGTATATCAGCCTTGTTCTTTGACGATACCTTAAGCTTGGCACATCCCATATCACTTAAAAATACATCTATTTCATGTACTGAAAATGTATTGACAGATGTTTTTATTTTTTCAAGCAACAACTTTGAATACTCTTCAATTTTATTCAAAGGAATTTGAACACGTTCATCACCATTCTCATCAAAAACAATTATTTGACTATCTTTTGGAACATATTCATACTTATTATCGTCTTCTCTAATAACTTTTAATATTGGATAGAATATTTCTTCCAATTTATTCAAACACTCATCGCCCGCATACAGTTTTCCATCTGCAAGCAATTTAAGCAAAACATATATCTCGCTCCATTCTCCTTTATTTCCTGATAACGCCATGAGAATATAAAACATTTAAGATTTGTTGTGCTGTAGCCTGTATGGCAGGTACAGCGACACTATTGCCAAACTGCTTGTATGCGGACGAATCCGAGACTACGATTTTGAAGCTATCTGGGTAACCTTGAAGACGAGCCCACTCTCGAGGAGTCATCTTTCTAATACCCTCTTTGTTTATTTCTCCAACAATATTTGTTGTAGGTACAAGGTTAGTTTGGCGAAAATCTATCACCAAATTACATTCTCTGCCCATGCCTCCGCATACTATTGCATTAGCCACCGAATTGTCATCAATAATTTTATATCCAAAGCCGTGTCCAGCCGCCTCATGACGCGCCCGATGATTTCGCAACGTAAGAATATAGCGTTCCGACAAATAATACCTTGCTGGTACAGGTTCTTTTTCTCTAACATCAATCCAGCAAGGAACATTTGCATGTTTTTCTGGATAAGAAAACTCCATTTTATCAATGTGGAGATCTTTTCTAAAACCTACTATATATATACGCTCCCTGTGCTGAGGGACACCATAATACATAGCATTCAAGATTTGTGGCGTTGGAACAGTATACCCCACTTCGTCCAAAGTATTTAATATTGTCTCAAGCGTTTTGCCTTTATCATGAATTGCAAGTCCCTTAACATTCTCTAAAAAGAAAGCTTTTGGCTGATAGCGCCTCAATATTTCAGCGACATCAAAGAACAATGTACCTCTTGTCTCTGCAAATCCGCGCCGTTTACCAGCAAGAGAAAACGCCTGACACGGGAAGCCGGCACACAGGATGTCGAAGCCATCGGGTATGCACGCCTTGGTAGACTCCTTTGTAATATCGCCAAATGGCACTTCGCCAAAGTTATGCAAATAAGTCTTTTTGGCGTTCTCATCCCACTCGGACGAAAACACGCATTTGCCACCACACGCCTGCATTGCCAATCTAAAGCCACCTATGCCAGCGAAAAGGTCGATAAAGGTAAAATGAGCATTGTGATTGGGCAAGAATGGCACACTAAACAATTCGGGAAACAGCGACGTCTGATATACCGCCTCAGGCTCTGACACACAGCTTTTGTCGTCAGCGACAGGCTGCGTCAATCGACTTATAATGTCTTCCGCCTGCCTACTATATGGTATGGCTATCTTACTGTTTTGCAGATGCAGATAGTGAGACAGTATAGCACCTATTTCCGCCTCATAATTTTTCAAACTTTCAGGAATCGGACTCCAAAGCGAATCTTTGCAATTATATATATTTTCAAACAACATGTTATTCTGCTTAGCTGATACAATAGAGAGGTTACTTTATGTTTCTTTCGTTGAGGGCTTTATGATAGCGGTTGGCGTTGGCGTTGTGCTCGGCGAGGGTGGCGGCGAAGTTGTGGTAGCCGGAGAAGTCTTCGCGGGCGCAGAAGTATATGTAGTCGGTCTTTTTGTTGGCGAGGACGGCGTCGATACTGGATTGCGAGGGTATGCAGATAGGTCCTGGAGGTATGCCTGGGTGGAGGTATGTGTTGTATGGGCTATCGTATTCGATGTGCTTTTTTAGTATACGGCGTATCTCAAAGTCGCCTACGGCGTATCTTACCGTAGGGTCGGCCTGCAGGGGCATGCCTTTGCGTATGCGGTTGAGGTATACGCTGGCGATGTTCTGCTTCTCGTCGTCTTGGTTGGTCTCCTCGTCGACTATGGAGGCTATGGTGCAGACCTCTTCGGGGGTGAGGTTGAGGTCGTCGCATTTGTCTAAGCGCGAGGCCGTCCAGAAGCGGTCGTGCTCTTTTTTCATGCGGTCGAGGAACTGCGACGGGGTGATGTTCCAATAGACCTCGTAGCTGTCTTGCACAAAGAGGGATATGACGGTGGAGGGTGTCTTGCCGTAGCGTGCGCATGTGGCGGGGTCTTGAAGCAGGAGGAGTAGGCTGTCGGAGGGGAAGAGCACGCGCTTGCCTATAGCTTGGCAGAGCGTGGGGAGGGTGCGGAAACGGCCTATGGTGAGGGTTAGCGGGTCTTGGTCGCCGCAGCGCAGCTTGCCTATGAGGTCGTAGATGGGTGTATGCGATGTGATGACGTAGCGGCCTTCGTGTACGTTGTCGTGGAAGCGGCGCAGGCGCGCGAGTGCGTTGAAGCTCTCGGCGCCAGAGATGCAGCCTTCGGACTGGAGGAGTGCGACGAGCTGGTCGTAGGTGGTGCCTTCGTTGAGATAGATGGTCTTGTCTTCTGTGTTGACGGTCTTTTCGTGCCGCAGATAGACGGTGGCGCCGGCTATGGCGATGACGCCAAGTATGGCTACGGTTATGACGATGATGCCCGTAATGGATTTTTTGCGTTTAGACATGTGCTGATGATGTGATGTTGCCGCTATAGGTGGTTAGTTGAGTATGATCTGCATGCGGTAGGCGTCGGCGTATTCGCCGCTGTCGAGCAGCACCCAGTCGTGCATGTGTCCACATTCGAGGTATCCGCAGTTGCGGAAGAGACGCAGGCTGATGTTGTTGGCGTCCTTGATGTCGGCGTAGAGCTGATGCAGCGAGAGCTTGTCTTTGGCAAACTGGGTGAGCTCTTTGAGCATGGCAGTGGCGTAGCCTTGATGGCGCCGTTGTGCTTCTACGGCGATGCCTACGGCGCAGCGCTGATTGAGCGGGTCGAAGTCGTAGAGGTCGATGATGCCTATTATAGACTCGTTGTAGGGCAGTGATTCGTCGATAGCGGCGAGGCTCATGGAGCCGTTGCGCCAGCGGCTGTGCTCGATAGCTTTGAGTGTTACTTTTTTCATAGATGTGATGTGTTTTGTTAGCTTATTACACCCCAGTTGGTTTTATTGCCTTTGCGCAGCACGTATTTTCGCAGCAGGTGGTGCTGCGGCAGCTGCAAGTCGGGGTCGATGTTGATGATGTTGAATGCTTCGCGTCGAGCGGCTTCGAGTATGTCTACGTCCTCCACGATGTCGGCTATCTTGAGGTCGAGCATGCCGCTCTGGTCTCTGCCTTCGAGGTCGCCGGGGCCGCGCAGTCGGAGGTCTGCCTCGGCAATCTTGAAGCCGTCGGTGGTGCTGCACATGGTCTGTATGCGCTGCTGTCCGGTGTAGGAGAGCTGGTCGGAGGTCATGAGTATGCAGTAGGAGTCGCCGCCGCCGCGTCCCACGCGTCCGCGCAGCTGGTGGAGCTGGCTGAGGCCGAAGCGTTCGGCGTTTTCGATAACCATGACGGTGGCGTTTGGCACGTCTACGCCTACCTCTATAACGGTGGTGGAGACCATGATGTTGGTGATGCCGCGCTTGAAGCGGTCCATCTCGAAGTTCTTGGCTTCGGCGTCCATCTTGCCGTGCACTATGCTCACCTGATACTGCGGCAGGGGGAAGCTGCGCGTAATACTCTCGTAGCCGTCCATGAGGTCTTTGATGTCGAGTTTCTCGGACTCTTGTATTAGCGGATAGACAACATACACCTGCCGTCCTTGCGCTATCTGCTGCCGCATGAAGGCGAAGAGCTT
>JAZRVD010000003.1:0-4058 GCA_045598945.1 Bacteroidales bacterium
TTTTTCGTATCTTTGCATCATAAATCGCATGCTATGGCAAAACTCTCTCAAACGGCTAAACGTTCTTACCTCTATTTTGCTTTGGTGCTTATCATTATCTTGATTTTGGTCTTTTGGCCTGCACCACAGCAGCAGCCTGTCATTGTGCCGATAGATACTGATACTGTTAGTGGCAACGATACCTCCTATCATGATAATGGCTGGAACACTTATCCCAAAAGGCAAAAACATTACTCGCAGCCTTCTTATACCTACACCCCAGACATCGACTCTTCTTATCGTAGGGATTACACTCCTGTCCCTTCCCGTTCGCGTGTCGTGGTGGACATCAACACTGCCGATACTCTTACGTTGCAGCTTGTCAAGGGCATTGGACCTGTCTTTGCCAAGCGTATTGTTAACTATCGCGATCGTCTTGGCGGCTTTGTCTCTATTGCTCAGCTTCTTGAAGTCTATGGACTTACTGCGGAACGTGTCGATGCTATGGCGCCATATCTTACGCTGTCGGCTGACAGCATCTCTTTTATTGACATCAACAGTGTTACCATCAAGGAGCTTGTAAAGCATCCATATATCGACTATTATCAGGCTCGTGATATTGTAGCGTATCGCAATAAAGGGCATCAGTTTCGTTCTGTCGACGACCTTCGTCTTGTTGCCACGCTCGACGATACTACTCTTTCTCGTCTCTTGCCGTATCTTTCTTTTCAATAGTTCGTATATCCTTTTCTTTTTTTGTACCTTTGTACTCTCTTTGTTAATGGATTATCATGCGTAAGTCGTTAAATTTCATTTGGCAGATATTGTTTTTACTATTGGCGTTTCTGCTTGGCACCATTGTCTCGTCGGGACTGGCGCTTGTTGTCTCGTCTTTTGGTATCGACATTTGTAGCGCTGACAATCAGTTATGGATACAGTTTGTCAACCAAGTGCTCTCTTTTGGTTTTGCAGCATGGGTGTATGCTCTCTATTTTAGGTATGAGCCTGTGTCGCTCTTTCAGCTGTGTTGCAGGCCGAATACGCTGTTGCTGGCGTTGATAGGCATTGTCGCTATGTTGTGTCTGTTGCCAGCTATCGATTGGGTTACTGTCTGGAACGATGGGATGCATCTTGCTGGCGAGTGGGGTAAGGCTCTTGAGAAGTCGTTGCGTGCTATCTCTGCCATGTCCGTGCAGCTCTTGCAGAGCCTCCTGTGCCGTACCGATGTGTTGCACCTGGTGTTGAATATATTTGTTCTTGCGTTAGTCCCTGCCATTTGTGAGGAGCTCTTCTTTCGTGGCGCCATGCAGAATATCTTTGTTCAGTGGTGTGGCAGCAAGCATTGCGCTGTTGTCATTACTGCTGTTATCTTCAGTCTTGCTCATGGCGACATCTTTGCTTTTTTCCCTCGTTTTTTCTTGGGGGTGCTGTTGGGTTATCTGTTCCTTTATTCTGGCTCGTTGCTTGTTAGCAGTCTCGCTCATTTCGCCAACAATCTCGTTGTTGTCGTCTTTAATTATCTCTCGGCAAAAGGTGTCGTTGATATTGACCCCGACTCGCCGTTGTGCATCTCGTGGGTGGCTACCGCCGCCACTCTGCTCCTGTCGGCAGCGTTGCTGTATCTCTTTTTCAAGATGTGCCGTAGAGAGGACTCTGATAAAACTAATAAAAATCAAATATAATGTTAAGAGAAGATACTGTATTTGGCCCTATCAAGTCTCGCCGTTTAGGCAACTCGTTGGGTATGAACTTGCTCCCTACCAAGGGGAAGTTTTGCAACTTCGATTGTATCTATTGTGAGTGTGGTTGGAATCGTGATGGCCGCGACGACCAGCGCCTCCCCGATGCCGCCGAGGTGCGTCAGTGCCTTGAGGCCAAGCTTATAGAGTGCCGCGACAACCATACGCCTATCGATTCTATCACCTTCAGTGGCGATGGCGAGGGCACGCTCAACCCCGACTTCCCGCAGATTATCGACGACACTCTCGAGCTTCGCTCCAAGTACTATCCGCAAGCCAAGGTCTCTGTCCTCAGCAATGCCACTCGCGTGCATATCCCAGAGGTTTTCAAGGCGCTCTGCAAGGTTGACAGCCCTATAATGAAAATCGACGCACCTACCAATGAGCTTGCGGCGCTTATCAACCACCCTGCGCCGGGTTACGACGTGCAGCGTGTCGTCAAGGCGTTGGAGCAGTTCGAGGGCAACTTTATCTTGCAGACCATGATGTTGCGTAGCGATGACTTCGACAGTGCCTCGCCGCAGGTCCTTGACGGCTGGATGAAGATAGTCCGACATCTTCGTCCGCGCGAGATAATGGTATATACTATCGACCGTCCCACGCCTCAGCAGGGATTGCATAAATATACTGTCGACGAGATGCGCTCTTTCGTGCAGCCTCTTCTCGACGAGGGTTTTACGATACAGATCAAAGGCTGAAAACATCAAAGGCTGCCGTATGGCAGCCTTCTTTCGTATGTTGTTATCTCTCTTGCTCTGCGATAATTGCGCAGGCGCTGTCTATCACGTTGTCTCGGCCTGCTTTTGTGGCGGCGGGCTGCAGCATGACAACAATGTCTGGTGGCACGCCGTTCTCGTAGTTCTTGCCGTCGGGGGCTATTGTCCGGGTGATGCTGTGTCTGTAGTACCAGCCGTTGGGCAGTGTGCCGTTTGTCGGCACCCCCAAGCCTCCGCCTGTTGTGTCGCCTACTATTGTAACATTCTTGTACTGTTTGCAGCATAGGGCAAAAATCGATGTGGCGCTGTACGACCCTCTATCGGTCAGCACCACCACTGGTTTCGAGTATGCCGGGTAGTCTTCGTTCTTCGGCGCTCGCATCTCCTCCAAAGGGCTGAAGTCGTCGTGTCCTGGCCCGCTCTTTATCTGTGTGCGGTACAGCAGTTCGCCGTGCGATGGAAATGCCTTCAGCCAGTGCCAGATGTTGTCTATCGTCCCGCCTCCGTTCTGGCGCACGTCTATTATCATGCCCCTGCATGTGTCGTAGTCGTTCATCATGGCGTGTATGTCATATCTCGTGGCGCTGTTCGAGAACGATGTATATCTCGCATATAGCACTTTGCCGTCGTCTATGGCGTTGTAGCTTAGCCCGCCGCGCGTGTGGTGGTTGTATCTCAGGTAGTTCAGCATCACCACGTTCCAGTCTACGTTGCATCTCCCTTTGCTGACCAGAAACAGCTCCTCGCTCCTCGATATGTCAAAAGGGCTTATCAGGTTTACATGTCCGTCGTCGAGGCTGTTGAGCATCTCGCCAAGCACGGCAAACAGCTCCTGCTCGTCCTCTGCCTTCTCTGCCATCGGTCTGTACACCCTGTGTATGCTGTCCCAGTCTACCTCTTTTACGTCAAACAGCGAGTAGTTCCTGTCTATCTTCTCCCATAGGTATTCGAATGTCGACACGTTGTCGCCCTTTGGGTCGCACTCCATTAGTGCCTTCTCGCAGCTGCACAGTGCAAAGGTTGTCAGAAATATGGATAATATTCTCTTCATCGTCCTATCTTATTGCAAAAATCATGCTAAGTCGCAGTGTGTGTGCCGCCTCCTCATATCTGTAGCATCCGCTGTTGCGAGAGGTGGCAAACAGCCATCGGTATTCTATGCCTATTGCGTTGCCGTTTTTTAGATGCAGGCCTACGCCGGTGTTCCAGCCCATGTAGGGTAGGGCGCACCAGTGCCACTCGTAGGTGTCAAAAAGGTTGTCCATGCTCTTCTCGCCTACGCTCCAGTTGTCCATATAGGGGTAGCCGGGTCTGAATAGCAGCCCGGCGGGACATACCTCTATCTCGGTGTGCCATATCCAGCGGAGCCCGTTCCTCCGTGGTCGCATCATCAGCTCGTAGCGAGCCATCAGTGAGGGAGCCGCCATGTTGCCCACCTCTGTCGAGGCGTTGCCGAGGCTCTCGTTGTTCTTCATCTCTATCCAGTCGCCTATGCCTACGCCTACCCACAGCTGCTGGCATCTCTTGCCCTCATGTCTCCATACCTTTCTCCATGCCTCCAAGCATGCCCGTGCGTCGGCGCCGTAGGTGTCGTAGCTCTTGTCCATTCTGTTGTTATACATGC
>JAZRVD010000004.1:0-3775 GCA_045598945.1 Bacteroidales bacterium
ATTTATTGCATCACGACCAGTGCCCCTAAATATCTGAGTGAAAAGGCTTATTGTGGTGCTGTCCATGATAAATAACGGCCCTTTTAGTCTGCTGTCCGCTAAAAGTGGCGAGTAGCGCCAAACGGCAAATAGCCAAATGAAAAACATGAACAGCCACATTTCTGCAAGGGAATGTGGCTGTTTTTTGCCTGTTTATACAGTGTACTTCATCGGGTGTTTACAGTACTCTTAAGTGCTATTGCAACTTTAGCTGGTACATAATACCCTATAGAAGATGCGTAAAAGAAAAACGAGCACCCTATTATTGATACTCGCTTAATATTAATTTTTCAGCAATGATGCGACGCCATATAACGATTGAGGAGGTGTAGCGTTTTCTCATCGCAGGCGCTTGCGTTCGAAATCACGACGCGTATGCAGCCAGAACATGGCTACGCCCATGGCGTTGACGAGGCAAGCCACCCAGAAGGCGCCAGAGTAGCCGGCATATTCTGACACTACGCCACCCAGCAAGATGCCTATGCCTACACCCACGTCCCACGAGACGAGTATAGAACTATTGGCAGTGCCACGCTGCGAGTTTTCAGCCATAGCGATAAACATATTCTGATAGGCTGGATACATGTGTCCGTTGCCCAAGCCTATTATCAAAGCAGCGCCGTAGTAGCCTATGGCATTTGGCACGGCGGCAAAGAGCAGATAGCCGCACAACGAGATACAAACGCCCACGGCGGCATTATGGCTGATACGCCCCTCGCGGAGCGCCTTGTTGCCCTGCAAACGAGAGAGGATAAGACCTATAGAGAGAAGGAAGAAGAAGAGGCTGGAGCCACCTTCTATACCCAGTCGCTCGCGTCCGTAGATAGCCACGTATGTGGACAGCACCCCGTAGCCGAAGGCAAAGCATACCATGGTAACGGCGGCACTCCAGCCGCGAGTGAGGAAGAAACGGTCCATAGAGATGGCCTTCTTGTCCTTGACCAACTCCTTATGGGGAGTCTTGACGGTGGTGTCGATAAGCAAGCCGAGCGTAGCCACAATCATAGCGAGCCAGAAGAGGATGTCGAAATTGTGTGTAGACTGGTATACAAAGATGGCAAGAGCGGGGCTGATAGCAGAGGCTATATTGTTGCTCAAGCCATAAAAGCCAATGCCCTCGTTGCGGCGCGATGATGGCAGCACATCGATGGCTATGGTACTATTCGCCACCGTAGCGGTGCCAAAAGGCACGCCATGCAGGGTGCGAATAACAGCGAAAAGCAACAAAGAGCCAGCCACGACATAGCCTACAAAGAAGAGCGTGAAGAAGAAGAAGCTGATAAGCAACACCGTCTTGCGAGAGAAGCTGTCGACAATATAGCCGCTAAACAGTCGCGAGACGAGAGCCAGCACAGCATAGCCGCACAGCACCAGGCCAATGGTGTCGTTGTCCGCCTGAAATGTGTCGTAAAGATAGATAGGCAGCAGCGGGCTAAGCAGGTAGAAGGAAAAAAATATCATAAAGTTTGCCACCCAAACCTTGACATAGTTGGCATTCCAAAGTTTTTCCATAGCAATGATTTTTAGATTAACAGCCGCGGTAGTATACCCTCTTGACACGAGGCGATACAGAAGTAAGTATCTCGTAGGAGATGGTGTCGGCGGCAGTAGTAAGACGACGCATCTGCTCGGCGTCGTCGAAGACAATAACCTCGTCGCCCTCCTCGCATGGTATGTCGGTAACATCGATAAAGCACATGTCCATACATATACTGCCAATAATAGGCGCCAGATGGTCAGCGACACGCACCACACAACGTTCGTAGCCGAGATGTCGGTTGAGACCGTCGGCATAGCCAATGGGGATGATGGCTATACGCGAGTCGGCATGAGCTATCCAGCGACGATTGTAGCCCACCGAGTCGCCGGCAGGGATATCCTTGATCTGCGACACGCGTGTACGCAAGCGGCTGACAGGCTGAAGATGACGCTGAGTGTCGGCATCGGGGGCATAGCCGTAAAGACCAATACCCAAACGTACCATATCCATCTGAGCCTCAGGGAAACGAATGATACCCGATGAGTTGAGAATATGGCAACAGATGTCGGGACGACCTAAACGTTGCTTGAGTGTGTCGCTCCACGAACGGAAACGCGAGATTTGCAGGTTGGTGAAATCGTCCATAGCAGCGTCTTCGCTACAGGCGAGATGCGAGAAGATAGAACAAGGCTCTAACGGCGACGAGGGGTCGGAGAGGCGTGCCGCCAGCTCTTCGAGGTCTGCCTCGCCAAAGCCCAGACGGTGCATGCCAGTATCGAGTTCTATATGCACCGGCATCTTGCGGCCATCGGCACAGAAGAGCCTTACCGCCGAGAGATAGTGCTCAAGAATACGGAAACTGTAGATGTCGGGCTCCAAGCCGTACTGTATGATATCGTCGAAACTTTGCTCTTCGGGATTCATCACCATTATAGGCAATGTGATGCCTCCTTGACGAAGAGCGACACCCTCGTCGCTATAAGCTACCGTAAGATAGTCTACATGGTTGTACTGCAACACATTGGCGACCTCTATCTTGCCAGCTCCATAGGAGTCGGCCTTGACCATTGCCATCATCTTGGTAGAAGGCTTGAGTTGCGAACGATAGTAGTTGAGGTTGTTGACCAAGGCATCCATATTGACCTCCAGCACCGTTTCATGACTTTTGCGCTGCAGAACCGAGGCGATATCCTCGAAATGGAAGATACGGGCGCCCTTGAGCAAGATGGTCTCGTTGTTGAAACTTGAGATAGGATGATTGTGAAGGAAAGTCTCGACAGATGGATAGAAAAAGGTCTGCACCACGCCGTCGGCATTATGCAACGAACTAAAATAACGACTATTACGACAAACATCAGGACCAATACCAATAAAACACGACACATTGCGGCACAGCAGCTGGTTGGCGACCTGCGAGTAGAGCACGTCCTCATTCATGCCCGACTGCACAAAGTCGCTCATTATCAAAGTCTTTTTCTTATGTAAACGATCGTGTTGCATAACTTCGAGAGCTATATCGAGCGAGTTGATATCCAGGCTATATCCATCATTGATAATCTGGCAGCCATTGATACCCTCTTTCATTTCGAGGTGCATCTCCACCGACTGCAAGCGACCTGCACGCTCGGCGATAGACTCCAACGAGTAACCCAGTAGCAGCATAGTGGCGACACAGTGCATAACATTCTCGACAGAAGCCCTGTCGACAAAAGGTATGACAACCGAAGAACGCTGATGCTGATATTCCACCGTTATCACCGACTGCCCATTATGCACAGATGTAGAGACAAGACGCACGTCGGCATCCTGATTGGTGCCCCACGAGAACCTGCGTATAGAACGTATGGCGGGGTTTTCGACAAGTGCAGAGTGAATGTCGCGATGGTCGATGCAGTAGACCAATGTCTGGCACTGAGTGAAAAGCTTGAGTTTCTCGGCCATCTTATGCTCACGCGAGAGAAAATTCTCGTCATGAGCCTGACCTATATTTGTGAAAATGCCAATAGAAGGCTGAATGATAGTGCGTAGTCGGTCCATCTCGCCAGGCATAGATATACCTGTCTCGAAAATAGCTATCTCAGCATCTGAAGAGAGCTGCCAGACAGACAGAGGGACACCAATCTGCGAGTTATAACTCTTTGGGCTCGACACGACACGCTTGTCGACAGATAGTAACGCCGTGAGCCAGTCCTTGACAATAGTCTTGCCATTGCTGCCAGTAACACCGATGACAGGGATATCATAGATAGCACGTTT
>JAZRVD010000005.1:0-17603 GCA_045598945.1 Bacteroidales bacterium
AATATAAAAAAAGTAGAGCCGAGTGGCTCGACAATATTGTCAAAACAATATACAGTTATCTAATAAGCATCACAGTGCCAGTCATCCTTGCCACATCGCCTGTCCCACCTCTGCGATAATTGCACACATACACATAGACACCCTGCGGACAGTCTTCGTCCTTGTGCGTGCCGTCCCAAACAAAATGAGGGTCGGTAGAATGATACACCAGCCTGCCGGCACGGTTGTAGATATATATGTTGAAATACTCCAGGTCGTTGGCAGTATATATCGAGAAGGTGCCATTCTCTGTACGGTTGGGCGTAAAGATATTGGGAGCAAATGAGGCAAAATGCTGTATGGCAAGGCAGAACGAGGTGTCGACATAGCAGCCAAGGTCGTTGGTGGTACGAAGCATAACCTCGGCGCTATCGTATCTGAAATCGGTAAAATAATGCTCTACCAACGGACCCTCCGCATTGTCGGTAACGCCAAAGCTCCAAAACGACGAGACACTGTTGTCTGAGAGATCGGAGAATGTTACCTTAGGCGACTGCGGGTCGACAAAACTTGGCGAGACAAGAACACGAGGTACAGGCAATTGGTGCACATTGATGGTAACCATCTGCATCTCTCCCTTGCAGCCATTGGAACCGTATGGAGTCATGGTATACACCGTCGACTCCTTAGGATAGAATGTTGGAGAGCCTTGAAGCGTCATATTATTGACAGTGCTATCGTATGGCATAGACGCCCACTCATAGTGGTCCGCCTTGCCAGCAATAAGCTGGGCGGGACTGCCTGCACACACCTCGCCACTCTCTGGCAACACCTTCAACGAAGACTGTAGCTCATACACTGTTACACTGTCCCACGAATGGCAGCCCTCTTGACTCGTTATCTCAAGGTAATAGGTCGAGACAGGCTTGCGTGGCACAACTTTAAGCACAGCGCCGACATCGAAATGTGATGCACTGCCATAGCGCTCGTGCCAGCGATATACACAACCATTTGCCAAAGGATAGATGCGTACATTGGTGGTGTCGCCCTTGCACACCACACTGTCGCCTCGCGTATGTATCTTGGGATGGAGAAAAGCATAGACGGTGTCGACATACACCAAAGTGTCGTATTTCTCCGTAACAGTAGTGTCCTCGCCTGAGACAACTGTATCGGGATAGGCGTGATATACCTGAAAACGCACAACATTGGTGTCTTGATAGAACGCACGATACACACTCACTTGGTCTCCACCAAATGTACCATTGATAACCGTATCCGAAAAATTCCATCTGCGCCCCACAGGATTAACGTCGACAGAAAGGTCGTTAAAGACGACCGGCTCGCCTACACACACATTATGTTTTGAGACGGAAAAATAAGCGTAAGGCGTGGTCTGAGCATGCAACATGACAAACGGAATTGCTACCAACATAATGATAGTAAGCACTATACGCTTGCTATTAAAAGATAAGAAACGAGCCATAGAAAGGCATATTATACAATATAAACAGATTGCAAAGTTAATATTTTTTTTTGACCTATCAACCCTTTTTTACCATACTCATCTATTTTGACACGTTCTCTATCGCCTGAGATATGACATCGTACTCAAAGCCACGCGACAGCAGATACGCCGACACCTTCTGCTTTCGCAACATCTCGTCGCCACATAGCGCATCCCATTTACTCTGCGCCAGACTCACAGCCACTGTCATATACAACTCTTCGTCAACAGTGGCGAGTGCCTGTGAGACAACATCTTGCGACATACCCTTGCCACGAAGCTGAAAGGCTATCTTCACCCTACCCCATCGCTGATGACGCACCTTGCTCTCGCAATACATGCGCGCATATCGGGCATCATCAATAAAGCCGTCCGCCTCCAACGCCTCTACAATAACATCTGCATCATCAGCATCCGCACCCCACGACAACAACTTTGACACCACATCATGACGACAATGCTCATCAGCAGCACAATAGCTGGCAGCCTTAACACGCAACTCTTCAACAGTATACTGTCTCATACATTAGCCTTTAATAAAAAAACAAAAGTACAAAAAAATTAGAGATCAACGACAGCACGACAACAAAACACGGAAAGACAGCTCGCCAAACAGCCATAGACAACATTCAAGTAAATACCTACGAACCTACTCTCATCACCTTCACTACACACATGAAAATCAAATAGAAAGAAAAAAAGAAGTAAATATATGAAAAAAAAGAAGTAACTTTGTACAAACGATTAATACGCCTAATTTATGTCAAAAGGAAGAATACTCTTTGTAAATCAAGAAATTACACCCTACGTTCCTGAAACAGAAAGTTCTCTATTCGGACGTTACCTCCCCGCTTTCACACAAGAACAAGGACGTGAGATACGCGTGTTTATGCCACGTTTCAGCTATATCAACGAGCGACGCAACCAGCTCCACGAAGTGATACGCCTCTCTGGCATGAATCTTATCATCAACAACTGCGACCACCAGCTCATTATCAAAGTAGGGTCTCTGTCTGCCGCTCGCATGCAAGTATACTTTATCGACAACGAAGAATATTTCATGAAACGTGGCGGCGCCCTCAACGAGAACGGTAAACTCGACGACGACTCCGACGAAAGACTGCTGTTCTTTGGCAGAGGCACCCTCGAAGCCGTCCGCAAGCTCGCATGGCAGCCTCACATCGTCCACTACACAGGATGGTTTAGCTGCATGATACCCTTCTACATGCGCCGCATCAACAAAGCCAACGCTTTCTTCAAGGAGACCAAGACCGTCTTCACCATCTCCGACGACGCCTTTGAAGGTCAGTTCAGCAACGCATTGGAGAAAAAACTAAAGGCCGACGGCGCCACGACAAAAGACCTCAACCTCTTCGCAAACCTCGACTACATGACACTCTGCAAGGCAGCCATCACTTACGCCAACGGCATCGTCATTGGCTCCGCCAACGCCAACCCAGAACTCGTTGCCTTTGCCAAAGAAAACAAACGCAACATCGTTGACTACAACGACGACAGAACAGAGTTCTTCTCTCAAATCAACAAACTTTACGACACCCTGGGCGGCAGCAGCCTCAACAACTAAACTCCCCACACTACACATTAGCACCATGAGAACATTCAAAAACTACCTCCTTGCCCTCATCACCCTTTCTCTTCTTGCCGCATGCGAAAATGAGGAAAACGACATAGGCGCTGTCATACAAGACCACGCTACAATATACAACGGCATCTGCGACACTATTGTAGGCGACGACATCACAGCCTACACCCTCTACGACGACTCCCTGCTGACAGCCGCATACACTTCCGGCATACTCGGCCAATACAACGACGAAACCTTCGGCAAGGTAACTTCAACACTGTATAGCCAACTGTCCCTCAACGGCAACACCGGCCTCGACCTCTCTGAGAAATACACCATCGACTCAGTGCAACTCACAATAACTATTGACAACATATACCCTATCAACGAGCCTTGCAGCCTGCACTTCATCATCAACCAACTCGCCGAAAGCCTAAGCTCCGACAAACCCTATTACAACTCTTCTACTACCCCAACAGGCGACCTCATGGCTGACACCACAATATTCTTCGACCCAACGACTACCAACACCGTAACCATCAACCTTCATGACAATATGCGGAAGCTCCTCAACCAAAGATTTGAAAACGCCGAAGCATTCCACAACATTGTCAAAGGTCTCGCAATAAAACTTGCCGACGACACCAGAAGCACACACTGCGACAACATCTGCTTGACTATCAACTTCGCCAACGCCGCAACGACAATATCTACATACTACCGCTACGAAGACGAAAACAATGTTACCAAATCAGCAAATTGCAACTTCACCTTGGGCTGCAACAGCACCTCCACCACAACAGCAGGCACTCACTACTTCAACTACACACACTCTTACAGATCACCCTTCGACCAACTGGCCAACAAGACTATCGACAGTCTCGACGGCCGTCAGCAACTATACCTGCTGCCTCTCGGCGGCACCTACGTCTATCTGAACATCGACAAATACATCAAAGCCTTCAAAGCCAAACACCCCTACGCCGTCATCAACTACGCCGAACTGCTCATGCCTACCAGCAACAACGCCGACACGCTGACACCAATACAGATAATAGCATACAAACAGTACGCCAACGGCTACGATATGGTTATCACCGACTACAACAGCCTCACCAATCCATTCTCCTACGGCGGATTTGACGGCACATACAACAAAGCAAAGAAACATTATCGCCTCCGTATATCTCAGTATATGCAAGAGATACTGCGCGACAACGCAGACTACGGCATGCTGCTATTTATCAATGAAAGAAGGTCGACGGCACGTCGCACCGTCATCAACGGGCCCGACCACTCCAACCCATTACGCATTGCTTTCATCTACAGCGAATAAAAAAACATAACAACAAAACATAATATGAAAAAACTTGCCACCATTCTGATTCTCACCTCTATACTCATCTCCGTCAACGGACAGCGACGCTACCAGCTGTTTCACGACAGAGCCCACAAACAGCCTGCCGTAGAAGGCACGATAAGCGCCGACAGCGCACGCACCGGCAAATGGACCTGGTGGTTCGCCTCCGGCGAGCTGTATAAACAAGGCGAATACAACGAACAAGGACAGAAAATAGGCGTATGGAAGATATTTTTTGAGAACGGCAACCGCTGCGCCGAAGAATGTCATAGCGGCGACGGCTACAGCCGCTCCTGGTACGAAAACGGCAACCTACGCAGCGAAGTAGAGATTGTCGACGGCAAGCAAGAAGGCATATACCGCTCTTGGTACCCCAACGGAAAGATGCAAGAAGAGTCCTCCTTCAAAGAAGGCAAAAGAGAAGGCAAAGTACAAGAATGGCACCCCAACGGACAACTAAAGATGGAAGGCACCTACGTCGACGGCGCACTGCAAGGCAAAGCCACATGGTGGACCGAAGAAGGCAAGAAGGACATGGAGGGCAACCTTGAAGAAGGAGAACAAGAGGGCGAGTGGCTATTCTACTGGCGCACCAACGGCAACATAGGCATCAAAGGCAACTACCACGCCGGCAAAGAGATAGGCACATGGACATACTACTACGAGACTGGCGAGAAATGGCGCTCTGGCGAATACGTCAACGGTGAAAAGAAAGGCGTATGGACAACATGGTACGAGAACGGCAAGAAACTGCACGAAGGTGCATACGTCAACGACAAGGAAGACGGCAAATGGACCGCATGGTATGAAGATGGCAAGATAGACTATGAAGGCAACTTTATGAATGGCAAGAAGGAAGGCGAATGGAAAGGTTTCTATGCCAACAACAAAGTACGCTACATCATGCACTACAAGGACGACCAGCTCGACGGCAGCAACATACACTACTACGCCAACGGCAAGATAGAAACAGCGGAGAACTACAGCAAGGGCATCCGCCACGGCAAATACGAACGTTACAACGAAGCCGGCAAACCAGAAGAAAAAGGCACGTTCAACAACGGCGAAAAGGACGGCAAATGGATATGGTACGACGTCTACGGACAAGAAGGCGTAACAGCCACATTCAAAGACGGCAAGATGAGCAACATGGAAGACAAGACTGCCAACAAAAAGAAATAAGCCTCACATCTTATACTCTGACAGCCAAAACATTAACAAGAAGACTGGATATAAGCACAGAAATTTCAACTCTAAATCGATAGTTTTACACCAACCATTCCGTAAAAAACTATTAGAAACGTCATTAAAAGCGTGCTTATCTGAGATGCATGGCATCAAGTTGGCACGCTTTAGGTATAAAAAACGATGAATCACGACCGAGATAAGACAAAAGATTTTTAGGCATTTCTACATAGCGATGCATCATTCTTTGCATACTTTCTCCTCCTGCACAGATATATGCAAGCTAATGAAACCATGACAAGCACCTGATTTAAACCCATCAGTCACAACAAAAATACCATAAAACATTTTCGACCACAATAAATAAAAAACGTACCTTTGCATAAAATATCACGTCATGCAAAAAAACAGAACAAACAGACCTCGATACATAAACCCGTTGATGGACTTCGGCTTCAAAAAAATATTCGGCGACAAAGAGATAATGATAAACTTCCTCAATAGCGTCATACAGCCAGACAGCCTTATCACCGACATCAAATTCATAGACAAAGAATTAGAACCTGATAACAAAGAATTTGCATGTATAATTTACGACCTGTTCTGCACCACAGCAGATAATAGAACGTTTATTGTAGAGATGCAAAAAAGAGAACAAGAATTCTTCGCCGACAGGATAATATACTACATGTCAAAATCCATAACATCGCAACATAAGCGAGGAGATCAAGTCTACACACTGCAACCTGTATACGGCATATTTATCATGGACTTCCATCTCAAAGACCATGCACGACAAAGAAAACGCGTTATCAAGCTCACCACAGAAGGCAGCAACGAAGAGTTCAGCAATAAGATAAAGATTTTCACATTAGAGTTGCCAGAATATCGCAATATGCGAGAAGAGGAGTGCACCACACCCTTAGACCAATGGTTATATAACTTAGCAAATATGGAAGATATGACAACAGCAATCCCTTTTCAACAACAAAATGAAATATTCCGCAAGATGCAAGAATTGTCGGAATTCATCAACATGTCCTCAGAAGACCAAGACACCTACGAAAGAGAGTTGGACAAATATATCACATACATTGACTCCATAAATTTTGCAAAAAAAGAGGGCATTGAAAAAGGAAAAAAAGAGGGCATTGAAATTGGAATTGAAAAAGGAAAAAAAGAGGGCATTGAAATTGGAATTGAAAAAGGGAAAAAAGAGGGCATTGAAGAAGGGAAAAAAGAGGGCATTGAAATTGGAATTGAAAAAGAAAGATTAAAGACAGCAAAAGCAATGAAAGCGCAAGGTATCGCCATCGAAATAATAATAACCTGTACAAATCTCTCAAAAGAAGAGATTGAAAAACTATAAACATACATACAAGAATATCAACCAATCTGCAGGAATAACACCATACATACAAGCTCTACATTATACGACCGTTTCGATAAGCTGAGAACAGAGTTTGACCGAAACCATAAAACAAAAAACTTTTTTTATAAAAAGATTACTAATGAAACTATTGCTTGCTTCCAAGTCCCCAAGGAGACGACAACTACTTTCAAACCTAAACATACCCATAGAATTTGTAGACATCAACGTTGATGAGCATATAGACAGCGCTATCGCCATTGACAAAGTTGCAGAGGCTATAGCGCTGAAGAAGGCCATGGCATACAACAAAGCTATTGCTGAAGACGACATTCTTGTAACTGCTGACACTATCGTTACCCTCGACAACGAGAGACTCGGCAAGCCACGCTCTCGCGACGACGCACGACAAATGCTCGACAAGCTCTCCAACCGCCATCATGTGGTATATACCGGCGTATGCCTGAAAAGCTCATCAGACCTCGTTTCCTTTACCGAAGGCACAGAAGTGGTTTTCAAAAAGCTGACAACCGACGAGATAGACTACTACATAGACACCTACAAACCCTACGACAAGGCAGGAGCCTACGGCATACAGGAATGGATAGGGATGATAGGCATCGAAAAGATTATAGGCGACTACTACAACGTTATGGGGCTACCAGTAGCACACCTATATGCTGAACTAATGAAAATGAGATAATGATGGTATCTGCTCCAGCACCTTGCTAAAAAAAGGTGATGACAACCATCTGCAAAAGTTGCAAACCTAATAGGTTTGCCGCACTGTTCTGGCTGACGGCAAGCTGAAGCAAGCCATTCGATGACACAGTAAGCATCAGCAGGTTAGAATGGTTATCGACATGATAGCCATACTGCATCTCGGTAATAAATAGTCCCCCCACCAACAACTTGAACCGACGACCAGCGCGTATACGCTCAAAGTCATCATACGTCATATTAAGGCACGCATTGCCATACGAATCGACATACGAGATATATGCCCTGACCTTGTTGTCTTGACATGTCCACTCGTAAAGAGTACACATCTTCAACGAAGGATATGATTCTCCAAAATCAGACAGCGGAGAGCCGGCGGCAATCATCGCCGCCGCCTTGCAATAAACATCGCAGACCAGGTTGTTACGAAAGAGTGGCTTTGTGAACGATGATAGGGTATATGCCTCTACACTGTCGTTGCCAAACACCAGATTGGGAAGCCCATTGTCCGTCATAATATAATACTGCCCCTTGTAACACGCCACGATGCTCACCGTATCAGAAGAACATGCTCCATCACAATCTATTATATGTATTGTGCCAGATGGAAAATTGAAACATGCTTGCTTGACTATCATGGCAGCGGCACTAAGGTCAAACCTGCTGACACCATGAGATACATCTACAACACGCACATCGGGTATTGATGAATACAATCTCGCCTTCACCATACCAGGGAAAAAATCGGTGGTAGACCAGTCAGTAGTCAAAGTTACTATAGGAGCAGCAGACATATTTTTTATAACAAAGACAGCTTACTGATTATATATCAACAAACAAACCTGTTGATAAAAAACCAACAAAGCGAATGCAAAATTAAAAAAAATTTCAAAATTTAGATAAAAAAAGTTTGAAAAGTAGAGCATGGCAATATAAACGCCATGTAATCGAATAATTTTCTTACCTTTGTATGTTGTTATCCTGCAACATCATCTATGCAATATAAGACAAATCAAAACCTTAACGAAATGGCACTACTCAGCATACATAACCTACACGCCTCTATTGGTGATAGAGAGATACTAAAAGGACTCGACCTTGAGATAAACGAAGGCGAGGTGCACTCTATTATGGGCCCCAACGGCAACGGCAAAAGCACCCTTGCCGGCGTGATAGCCGGCAACCCCAAATACACTGTTACCGATGGCGAGATTATCTTCAAAGGAAAAAACATTTTAGAGATGCCCGTCGACGTGCGTGCGGCAGAGGGCATCTTCCTCGGCTTCCAATACCCTGTTGAGATACCAGGTGTGAGCATCAGCAACTTTATGCGTACCGCCGTCAACGAGCAAAGAAAATACAAAGGCCTCGACCCACTCAACGGCAGCCAGTTCCTGAAACTGATGGAAGAGAAAAAGAAAGTGGTGGAGATGACGACAAAACTCGCCAACAGGTCAGTCAACGAGGGTTTTAGCGGCGGTGAGAAGAAAAAGAACGAGATATTCCAGATGGCCATGCTTGAACCGACATTGGCAATACTCGACGAGACCGACTCCGGCCTTGACATTGACGCACTACGCATCGTCGCCAACGGCGTCAACCAACTACGCAAGCCTGACAACGCCACCGTCGTCATCACCCACTATCAAAGGCTGTTGGACTACATCGTCCCCGATTTCGTCCATGTACTCTACGAAGGTAGAATAGTGAAAAGCGGTCCAAAAGAACTCGCCTTGCAACTGGAGAAAGATGGCTACGAATGGATCCGCAAAGAACAAGAGAAATAAACAACAAAATCTCACTTTTATTCATCACCAAAAGCACATATCATGCAACAACAACTGCTAAACATACAGCAACAGCTCTCCAAAGACGAGATTTGGAGACATGCAGACTTTAGCGACATATTGAGCCACAGCCTTAGGACAACGACACCCGACGACAACACATCATATACCCTGCATTGCAATATCCCAGACCTCGACACCTACAAGGTCATCACCGTCAACGGCTACTGCCAGCACCCTCTACAACACTATCCCAACGGAGTCATTATAGGCAGCTTGAACGAAGCACGGCAGAAGCATCCCGACCTCGTTGACAACATATTGCAAAAAGAGACAGCCAACAACCCATACGCCTCACTAAATAAAGACAACTATAGCGACGGCGCTTTCATTTATATACCCGACAACACAATAGTAGACAAGCCCATACAGCTACTGTCCATTTTCACTGGCGACAAAGCCTTGCTGGTGCAGACAAGAAACATCATTTCTATAGGCGATAATAGCCGTATCTGCCTGATACATTGCGACGACTCGCTCGGCATTCAGCCAAGCTTCGCCAACAACGTTACACAAATTGTTGCGAGCCGCCATGCCCATATAGAGCACTACAAGATGCAAAACCTCGGCGACACCACAGGACTGCTCAACCACACATATATCTCACTCGACGAATGCTGCGAACTTCTTTCTGTTGTCGTAACACTCAACGGCGGCAATATTCGCAACCACACAGAGATAGAGATGCTCGGCGAGCACTGCGACGTACAAGCCCACGGTCTTTACCTCAACGACCGCAATCAAAAGATTGACAACTTTATCTTTGTCGACCACAAAAAGCCCAACTGCAAAAGCAACGAGCTCTTCAAAGGCATATTAGACGACTCGGCACAAGGCACCTTCAATGGTCATGTGCTGGTACGCAACGGCGCCACGAAGACAGAAGCCTACCAGTCGAACAAGAACATACTCCTCACCGACAAGGCTTTGATATACACCAAGCCTTTCCTGGAGATATACAACGACGACGTGAAATGCTCGCACGGCAGCACCATAGGACAGATTGACGACGATGCCATGTTCTACCTGCAAAGTCGAGGCATTAGCCCCCGTACTGCGCGCACCTTGCTACTATACGCCTTCTGCGACGAGGTGTTGCAAAAGATTTCTCTGCCCAACCTGTACAGCCGATTGAGCGACATGGTGAAACAACGTCTGCATGGCGACCTGACGGTATGCTCCGAATGTGCCTTGCACTGCACTTCTACCTGCGGCTGCTCGCAGTCGCAATTCACCATCGACCCCACCAAACTGTAACAGCCATGCCGTTCTCAAGACATACAACTGTATTGCTGGCACTACTCCTCTGCTCTCTCTCCCTGCTGTGCCAGACCAACGACAAATGTGGCACAGCTCTTAAAAGCTTAGACCTGCAACGTTACAACGAGGCAGTAGAAAAATACAAATCCAACAAGATAAACGAGGCTTACGCCGACCTGCTGAAAATCAACAAGAGAAACCCACAAAACGCTGACGTTCAGTTCTATCTCGGCTTGATAAGCGTAAAAAAAGAAGACAACAAGGGAATACGCAAGCACTTCGAGAAACTATTCAAAATATGCGACGACTACCCCGACGGTCGTGCCTACCTATACCAAGGCATAATATACTACAGCGACGAGAAATACGAAGAAGCCGTATACAGCCTCAACAGATTCTTTGATTACGCCAACCAACAAGGCACACAAGAAACCGATGCACTATATATGGAGGCAAGCAACTACCTCTACTGGTCTCAATTCCTTGCCAACGCTTACCGCAACATAGCCCCTTTCTCCCCAAAGATTGTCTTAGGCGCCTCATCAAACGACGACGAGATGATGCCCTATATGTCGCTCGACGGAAAAGAGATATACTACATACGCTTTATCTCAGAATCCTCTCGCGACGCATACTATGTTAGAAATCTTGACAAGAAGACACCCTATCTCTGCGTAAGTCGCTGGAAGGACACCACATTCAACGAAGGCAGCATTCTGCCAGCTCCGTTCAACACCCACGAGAGCGAAGGAGGCGTAAGCATGACCGCCGACGGCAAGACAATTTATATCAGCGCCATGACACGCGGAGCCAAAGGCTATGCCAACTACGACATCTACACCACACATCTTGTCGACGGCAAATGGACACCATTGGAAAACGCCGGCAAGAACGTCAACGGCGAGACTTCTTGGGAAGGACAGCCCAGCATCAGCGCCGACGGACAATACCTTTACTTCTCGTCAAGCCGCCAGGGCGGACTCGGAGCAACAGACATCTGGCGTTGCAAGCGACTTGACAACGGCGACTGGGGCAGAGCGGAAAACCTCGGCTCTACAGTTAACACGCCAGGACATGAGAAGTGCCCGTTTATCCACGCCGACGGACATACGCTATACTTCGCCTCCGACGGCTGGCAGGGTTTCGGCGGCTACGACATGTATTTTAGCGACCTCGACGACCCCATAAGCAACATACCCACCAACCTTGGACTGCCTATCAACGGCGAGAATGACGACATTTGCTTTGGCGTTACCACCAACGGCACACAAGCATACTACGCCGGAAGACATCCCGTGAGAGGCCTTGGCGGCAAAGACATCCTCATCTTCGACCTCTACCCTGCCGCACAGCCCGAAGGCATGAGCCTGCACAACGGCACCATCACCAACGCAGCAGGCAGACCGCTGCCCGCCACTGTCGCTGTAAGACGTCCTGCCACCACCGACGCCATATACCTCAACGACTCCACCAACGGCAAATACGCCATACTGCTATCGCTAAAAGAATGTAATATCGTAGCCGTAGAGAGCAACGGCTATTTTCCCTACGTCAGCATAGGATATATCCGCAAAGGACAACAGCTGCTGCCAGACAAGATAGTGCTGAAAGAGGCTAAGGCAAACAGCACATACCCCCTACCTTTCACACCAAGCAAAGGCAAGCTGAATGACGACGACAAAAGAGTCCTCGACATTTACATTCAGTACCTTATCAACCACCCCATGGTAAAGATACGCATCGAGACCCCCCACAGCATCGACGCACAAGCAATATACGACTATATGGTTCAGCAAAAGCTACGTCCTTCGCGCCTGCAATACTATGGAGGCGGCGACATCGGGACACCGCAAATAAAGATTACTGAGCTGTAAAAAAAAGCATCTTCTATGAAACCTATCTGGCGAGTATTCGCATACCTTAGATATTTCCCCAAATATCTTGCCCTGCATATTGGATTCAACCTCTTGCATGTTGTATTCAACCTATTCTCCTTTGTGCTAATCATTCCATTTATTGAGCTGCTGTTTGGCATGACGCAGCCACCTGCCACCATGCCTCAGTTCGCCTTCGACCAGCAGTCGCTAACCGACTGGCTGATGTGGAACATCTACAGCCTGAAGCAGCACTATGGTGTATGGCAGTGTATGTTTGCCGTATCGATAGGCTATATATTCATGTCTTTCCTCTCCAACTTCTGCCGCTACATGGCGCTGTACTTTCTCGCCCCCATCCGTCATGGAGTAACACAGCACTTGCGCAACGACATATACCACAAAGTAACCATACTGCCTATACGATTTTTCAACGCACAACGTCGTGGCGACATAATAAGCAGGATGAGCAACGACCTCGCCGACGTAGAATGGAGCGTGATAACAACCATCACAGCCCTCGGCAAAGACCCTATAAACATCATATTCTTTGTAGGCACATTGATATGGATCAGCCCACGGCTGTTCTTCTACTTCGTTGTCATACTGCCTGTAGCCATATTCCTCATAGGCGTCATTGGCAAAAGCCTTAAGCGCAACAGCACCAAGGGACAGACCAAACTGGGCGGCGTGTTCTCCATCCTCGACGAGACTCTCGGCGGCATAAAGACTATCAAGTCTTTTACACGCGAAAAAGAGACACAGCACAATTTTGAAAAAGCCAACAACGACTACACTCGCACCATGATAAAGGTGGCACGGCGCAAGGAACTTAGCGGGCCGCTGTCGGAAATACTCGGCACCATAGCACTGGCGGCAATACTTGTCATTGGCGGCTCTCTCGTAATCTCTGGCGAGCTGCAATCCTCAGTATTCATCTTTTTCGTCATCATCTTTGTGCGACTCATACCCCCTATACATTCCATTGTAAAAGCCTACAACAGCCTGCAAAAAGGCAACGCCTCTGCCACTCGTTTCTTCAGCATCCTCGATGCCGACGAAGCTATCACCGACAAAGACAACGCAATAGTAAAAACATCTTTCGACAAGGACATACAATACAACGATGTGAGCTTCGCATATATCAACGACAAAGACCAAAAGCCGATATATGTATTGGACCATATCAACCTTGCTATCCCCAAAGGCAAGACAATAGCCCTTGTGGGACATTCCGGCTCTGGCAAGACTACTCTCACCGACCTGCTGCCACGCTTCTACGACTGCACAGAAGGCGAGATAGCCATCGACGGCATACCTATCAAAGACCTCAACATCAACTCTCTTAGAAGCCTCATAGGCATAGTGTCGCAAAACTGTATTCTCTTCAACGACACCATCGCCAACAACATAGCCTTCGGTCAGGAAGAGATAGACATCAACGAGATTAAAAAAGCCGCCGCTCTCGCCAATGCAGAAGAGTTCATCAAAGAGCTCCCCGACGGCTACGACACCACAATAGGCGACCGCGGCCTCAACCTCAGCGGCGGCCAGCGTCAGAGGATTAGCATTGCCAGAGCTCTGCTGAAGAACCCGCCTATCCTCATTCTCGACGAAGCGACGTCAGCACTCGACGCCGAGTCAGAACAGGCGGTGCAGATAGCCCTCAACCAGCTGAAGATTGGCCGCACCTGCATCATCATAGCGCATCGACTCTCAACCATCAAAAACGTTGACGAGATAATAGTCCTCGACCACGGCAAAGTTGTGGAACGTGGCACTCATGCCACCCTCTCCTCCACCAACGGCATCTACCATCATCTCCTCGACATGCAACAGCTATAGACGATGCTCTCCATAACACATATTGTTGGCATAGTTCTAACCATCTGCATATTGATAGGCATAGGCGTACTGTCGGGCAGAAAAGTGAACGACGCCAAGAGTTTCGCTGCAGGCAAAGGGTCGAGGAGCAGCATGGTTTTTGGCATCATCATGGGGTCGTTGGCAGGCGGACAGAGCACCATAGGCACAGCACAGCTTGCCTACTGCTACGGTCTCTCGGCATGGTGGTTTACCATCGGAGCGGCAGCGGGCTGCGTGGTGCTGGCACTATTCTTCCTCAAGCCTTTGCGAAAAAGTCAATGCCTCACTCTCAGCGAGATAATAGCCAAGAAGTTCGGACACAAGGCAGAGACCATAGGGTCGATACTCTGCATAGTGGGCATCTTTCTAAGCATAGTGTCCCAAGTTATAGCCTCCTCGGCAATGATGACGTCGTTGTTTAAGATCGCCCTGCCCTTTGCCGCCGCCATCTCCACAGCGCTTATCATCTGCCTCATCTTCTTTGGCGGGCTGCATAGCGCCGGCGTCTCAGGCATATTGAAAAGCCTGCTGCTCGTCATAGCTTCGGCAGTAAGCCTAATAGTAGTACTGCAACACTGCGGCACCATCAAGAATTTCTCTGCCGACCTTCACAGCTTCCTCTCATCAACCGGCATCACGCAAGCCATAGGCATAGACAACAGCCCCGAAGCCATACACCAACGCTACGGCAACCTAATAGGTCGTGGCTTGCTGAAAGACTGCGGCGGCGCCTTATCACTGCTGCTTGGCGTGCTGGCCACACAGACATACGCACAGGCCATCTTCTCAGCAAGAGGAGAGAGACAGGCTCGCCGCGGCACACTGCTATCCGCCTTTCTGCTACCTGTCATCGGCGCCGCTTGCACCATGGTGGGCATCTTCATGCGCTCGCACAGCATAACAGCCGACGAACTCGAATACCTGCAAACTGCAGGGGTGACCATGCCATACAACACAATTGTACTCAGCAACACAGCACAAGCCTTCCCGTCATTTATCATCAACTACTGCCCCGACTGGATTGGCGGCGTCATTCTCGGCACATTGTTCGTTACCGTCATCAGCGGCGGCAGCGGCCTGGCATTGGGCGTTGCCACCATACTGGTAAGAGATGTGTACAGCAACATACCTCGCCTAAAACAGTTTGCACAGGGCAAGACAAGCTACAGAGCCACCATCGTGGCCCTTATGTGCATAGCCATGATTACGTCCATCACCAACCACAAGACACTTATCAACGAATTGGGATTTTTAGCCTTGGGACTTAGAGCCACTGCCCTGCTCCTGCCACTCTTCTGCGCCTTGTTTGTAAAAAAGGAACTCAGCCAAAAGACAATAATAGCCTCCATGATTATAGGCACATTGTCTATGCTTGCAGCCGCACTCATGCACCTGCCTGGAGATGCGATATTCTACGGCATAAACTGCGGACTGCTGCCCATCGCCATCAGTATAGTAGGGAAAAAATGAACACCTTCAATCCAGAGCAACGCCCCACACTCTCACCATATCAAACACTTACAACCTATATTTATTAAAAGAGACTTACTATTGATTCTATAGTTTATCTTTACCCCACAACAAAAACAAGACTATAACAATTACTTGGTTGGTGCTACAACTGTGCGTGCAGGGCGGCAGAAGCCGCCCGCACCGCACAGTTGAAGAGAAGCTTGCTTGGGATTGGTTTCTTTTGGTTTTGGGAAACGCAAATCAAGCAAGTTCTGGAGCAAACCAAACTACCGCACCAAACGCACGCTTTGACCGCGGTAGCGGTAGCTGAGGTTAGCGCGCACATTACCACTGCTGAAGTCGAGGAAGTAAGCGTAGATGGCGTCGTTAGGCGAAGAGGACCAATAGCCGCCGTTGTTGCCCACGCCGTAGACTTCCTGACCGCCGCGGTAGCCAGCAGCAGGCAAGAACACAGCACCACGAGCCTCCATCTTCGTCCATGCATCCACTTCGTAATTGTTCGTAGTCCAGCCACTGCTATAACCAGCTGTAAAATTGCATCCTTCGGGCAGCACCCATGCATCGGGCAACAGCACTAAGCCATGCACACTGTTAACCGTAGCGATTCCCCATCTATCCTTACGGCTGTCTTTGTTATCGTCGATAAGATACTCCCATTCAATATAGCTCAGCGTGCGCCAGCCGGCGCCAAGGTCGGTTATCAGCCCACTATTTGTCCCCCAGTCAGTGAAAGCGGAATAGTCAGCATTGTCTGTTATATACTTGGTTGGATTGTCGCCTGTGCCCCAGCCAAAGAGGTCTATCCAGCCAGTGTAGTCATTATTACCAATATAAGCGTTGTCGCTACCTGAGACATTGCCAGAAGCTTGGTTGCCGTATTGACCATTCAGCGACGGACTGCCTACATAGTCCCACTGATGTTCGGCAAAGCGCCATGTGTTGGAAGAGGCGTTGTACTGCAGGTTGCCATTGGAGAAGGCAACTTTCTTATCGTCAAACACTGAGAAGAGACCCGGCACGGTAACAGGCTCGCCAGTGGCGGTGAGCTTGTCGCCATCAAGCGTAACGGTGTAGACACTGCCTGCCGTAAACTGACGGTTGATCACAGCACACGAGGCCAGCACCTTGCCTGTGTTGTCCTTCACTTCGTAGATTACAGTGGAATTCTCGCCAGTAGGCAGCACCACGGCGAGATAGGCTGTATCGTTTGCAAAAATATTGTCATTCTCAGTTGTCAGCGACACCGAGTCGCCGCCGTTGGCTGTACTGCCAGTCAGCGTGAGACCATCGCCAAACGCATAGCTGCACACGCCAGAAACGGGCTTGCTGCTATGAATGACGAAGCGTGTGCCGGACTGGCTGTTGCTCTTCACACGCAGGCGGATATAGGCGCAGGCGTGGTCGAAGATAAAAGACGAGTCGTTAGAACTTGCATAGAGAATGTTGGCATTGCGGTCGTTGCTGCCCTGAGGCGCTACTTGATGTGTTGGCAGGGTAACCTTGCCGCTTTTCATTGCTTCTTGATATGGCATGAGAGCATGGAAAGAGGTCTCATCCGCAGGCACCGCCACATCGAAC
>JAZRVD010000006.1:0-2749 GCA_045598945.1 Bacteroidales bacterium
AATTATTACAATGTAAAACGTGTCGATTTGCTTTTTAAGGCTTGGAGTATGATTCAAGACGATTTCGCTGATTGGAATCTGGTTTTGTGTGGTGATGGCCCCAAGAGCAAGTATGCAAAAAAAATGGCTCAGTCGTTAAGCCTTCAGCGGGTGTCTTTTGTTGGTGAAGTTACACCAAAACTATATTATGACAAGGCTTCAATTCTTGTTGTAACTTCTGCTTATGAGGCTTTCCCGATGGTGATATTAGAGGCTTTAAGTAATCATGTTGTTCCTGTCGTTTTTGATAGCTTTCCAGCAGCAAAGGATTTGGTTAAAGATGGTTATAATGGCATACTTGTTAAGCCGTTTGATGCTGTTGACTTGGCAAATGCTTTGTCTTCATTGATGGTGGATGATAACAAAGTTGTTGAGATGGCAAAACATGGTCCTAATTCAGTAGAAAATTGGAGTGAAAGTTCTATTTATTTATTATGGGAAAAGTTGTTTAATGATATTAAAATGCAATAAGTAGTATTTTTATACTATGTAGATATTTTTAATAAGTCTGTTTTAAATTATTGTTTATATGAAAGATTTTTTGTCCTGTATGCTTCGGCATGTTTGTATAGTCTGTTTGTTGTTTGTTTTATGTTGCTTGTATTTTCAGCCTGTCATTAAGGGTAAGTCTTTGCCCCAAGGGGATGGCTTGAGCTGGAAGGCTATGGTAAACGAAAGCAAAGAGTATATTAAACAAACAGGGGATTATATTTCGTGGAACAGTTCGATGTTCTCTGGTATGCCTGCATATCAAATAGGAGGAATAGAACCGGGTAAAAATTGGGGTGCGAGTTTGATTTCAATATTAAGACCTGGTAAAGAGACTTTTGGAAATACTATAGGTACAGTCTTTTTCTATCTTGTTGGTTTTTATATCGCTTTGGCGTGTCTTGGCTTGAATCCGTGGCTTGCCTTGTTGGGGGCTTTGGCTTTTGGCTTGGGCAGCTACAATTTAATTATTATTGAGGCAGGACACATGACGAAGGCATGGTGTATGGCTTTGATGATGCCGATTATTGCCGGATTGCTATTGTGTATAAAAGGTGCTCGTGATAGTATAGAGAAAGGCAAGTGGAATTGGTGGAAGATGGCGGGCGGTGCTGTCTTGTTTGCTTTGGCTCTCAATTTGCAGATAGCTTGCAACCATATCCAGATTACATATTATACCGCTATAGGCTGTGTGGTATTGGGTGTGGTGTATCTGGTCTATGCTTTGAAAGAGAAGTGGTTCAAGCCTTTGATGGTGTGCGTGGGTCTGTTGCTGTTGGGTGCTGCTTTTGCCGTTGGTTGCAATGCTCGTCATCTTATAATCTCTGCCGATTATGCCAAGTATACCATGCGTGGCGGCAGTGAGATAAGCGTAAGGCCTGAAAATCTTTACAACGATGTCGCCCCTCAGTCTAACCTCTCGTCGGACGGCTTGAGCATAGACTACGCCTATAGCTGGAGCTATGGTGTCGGCGAGACTTACACGCTCCTTGTGCCTGGTGCCATGGGTGGCGGCAGTGGCGAGAGGGTGAGCAAGGAGAGCGCCAGCTATCAGAACTTCCATCAGACGCAGATGCCGCTCTATTGGGGCGACCAGCCGTTTACAAGCGGCCCGGTATATTTTGGTGCCATCGTCTGCTTCCTGTTTATTTTGGGCATCTTTGTTGTAAAGGGTCCGGAACGGTGGTGGCTGCTTATTGTTACTGTGGTGGCCATATTGCTCTCGTGGGGCAGGAACTTTATGGGGCTGAATGAGTGGCTGTTCTACAATCTGCCACTATACAACAAGTTCCGCACGCCCAGTATGTCGTTGACGCTTGCCAATGTTACCATGGTGTTTATGGCTGTCTTGGCGGTGTGGGAGATAGTGAGGTTGGACAAGGCACAAACTGTTTCCAAGAAGGGTGCTACGTCGGGTGTTAATGCAGCCGAGCTTGTAAAGAATTTCAACAAGGCTTTGTATTGGGCTGGCGGTATAACGTTGGGCATATTGTTGGTAGGTTTGATAATGAGTGGCGGCTTTAGCTACAGCGGTGCTGCCGACCAGAGTATGGCACAGCAGTATGGCGCACAGTGGTCGTTTATCCAGAATGTCTTTATCCAGGACCGCAAGGCTCTCTTCGTCAGCGATACTTGGCGCAGCATTGTCTTTGTGGCTTTGGCTTTCGGCGTGCTGTGGCTCTATGTGAATAGGAAAATCAGCAAGTCGTGGATTGCCATTGCGGCGTTGGCGGTGCTTGTAACCATAGACCTCTGGGGTGTGGACAAGCGCTATCTTAATGACGATGTTTTTGTAAAGGCAAAGGACATGGAGTTGAAGCCCACGCAGACGGACAAGGACATCGACGCTATGGCTGCGCAGTATGGCGACGAGGACTATCGTGTCTTCAACATGGCTGTCAATACCTTCAACGATGCCAAGCCTTCAGCCTACCATCATCAGATAGGCGGATATAGCGCCGTGAAGCTGCGCCGCTATCAGGATATTATCGATTTCTACCTGTCGTATCATATCAACCCCAATATCCTGAACATGCTCAATGCTCGCTATGTGGTGTTCCAGCAGGGGCAGATTCAGCGCAACCATGATGCTTTGGGCAATGCGTGGTTTGTAGACAGCTGTAGGTTTGTAGGCAGTCCCGACGACGAGATAATGGTGCTCAACGACATCAACCCAGCAAAGACTGCTATAGTAGATACATCTTTAATGCCGTCGGCTCCT
>JAZRVD010000007.1:0-2215 GCA_045598945.1 Bacteroidales bacterium
TAGGTGTTGGCAAACAGTTTTACTGCCTCCGCCTCGGTGCTGCCCATGTATAGCACTGGCACATCATCTTTTATCGCTCCCTGGCGTATCAGCTCGGCAAATTGGTGCGCTTTCTCGGCAAGTCGCTCGTCGTTTTGGTCGTAGCCCACTATGATGCGGCTGGGGTAGAGGTTGTCGTACAAAGCCTTCGACTCGCGCAGAAACTCTGGTGCGAAGATGATGTTTTTCGACCCCGTCTTTTTGCGTATTCCTTCGGTGTAGCCCACGGGTATGGTGCTTTTTATCACCATTATGGCGTCGGGATTGACATCCATCACTTTGTTGATGACATCTTCTACGGCGCTGGTGTCAAAAAAGTTTTTTACGCTGTCATAGTTGGTAGGTGCCGCTATCACCACATAGTCGGCGCTGCCATACCCATCCTTATAGTCCAAGGTGGCACGAAGGTTCAGCTCCTTGTGTGCCAGATAGTCCTCTATATAGTCGTCCTGTATGGGCGACTTGCGGTTGTTGACCATCTCCACGCGCTCGGGCACTATATCTACTGCTATTACTTCGTTTTTGACCGATAAAAGTGTGGCTATCGACAAGCCTACATATCCTGTTCCTGCTACGGCAATACGCATATTTCTTTGGTTTTCGTTGGGTTTTGTTGATGTTTGTTGTATATTGTTGTGTTATACATTCAAATTTGCAAAGGTACATTTTTTTTTCCAAATCATCGTTTTTTTGTTGTATAGTCGCTTTTAATGAGCTTCGCTGTCTTTGTCGTTATGACATTGTGTCAGTCCCCTGGCTTTTGGTATGATATTTGTGTGATAGATAGATGTGCCTCTGTTGGCATTATCTTTGTGTAACATTAAATATCTATAGCTATGCAAGGCAATATCAATGTACAAACCGAGAATATTTTTCCGGTTATCAAAAAGTTCCTCTACTCCGACCACGAAATCTTTCTCCGCGAGCTTGTCTCCAACGCCGTCGACGCTACTCAGAAGCTGCGCTCACTCTCTTCGCGCGGCACTGTCAAAGGCGAGCTGGGCGACCTCACCGTGCAGGTGGTTGTCGATGCCGATGCCAAGACGCTCACTATCACCGACCGCGGCATTGGCATGACTGCCGACGAGGTGGAGAAGTATATCAATCAGATAGCCTTCAGCGGCGCCTCCGACTTCCTCGACAAGTACAAGGACGTGCAGGAAAACCTCATCGGTCATTTTGGCATGGGCTTCTACTCCGCCTTTATGGTGGCTGACAACGTAGAGATCTTCACCAAGTCCTACACCGATGCTCCTGCTATGCATTGGCAGTGCGACGGCAGCCCCTCTTTCACCATGGAGCAGTGCGACAAGGCTGAACGTGGCACCGACATTGTGCTGCACATCGCCGACGACTGCAAGCAGTTCCTCGATGAGCAGGAGATTATCGCCCTACTCCGCAAATACTGCCACTTTATGCCGGTAGCCATTCGTTGCGGCAACGAAAAAGAATGGGTAGACAGCGAGACCGAGCAGGAAGAAAAGAAAGACTATCAAGGCAATGTGGAAAAAGACGAGAACGGTAACGCTATCATGATGCCTAAAAAGGTCGAGGTCGAAAAGCCTCGTATCATCAACAACACCACCCCAGCTTGGCGCAAACGTCCTGCCGACATGACTGCCGATGACTACAAGGAGTTCTACCACGAACTTTATCCTGCAAATTTCGAAGACCCTCTCTTCCAGATTCATCTCAATGTCGATGAGCCTTTCACCCTCACAGGCATCCTCTATTTCCCTAAGGTCCGCAAGACTATCGACCCCAATCGCAACAAGATTCAGCTCTATTGCAACCAGGTCTTCGTTACCGATAGTGTAGAAGGCATCGTGCCAGACTATCTCATGCTTCTGCATGGCGTCATCGACTCCCCCGACATCCCTCTCAACGTCAGCCGCAGTTACCTCCAGAGCGATAACAACGTCAAGAAACTCTCCGCTCATATTACCAACAAGGTGGCCGACAAGCTCAAAAACATGTTCAAAAACGAGCGCGAGGACTTTGAAAGCAAGTGGGACGACATCAAGATATTTGTAGAATACGGCATGCTGACCGACGAGAAGTTCAAAGAGCATGCTATGAAGTTCTACCTCTTCAAAAATACTGAAGGCAAATACTATGATCTACAGAGCTATCGCGACCTTGTGGCACCTCTCCAGACCGACAAGAACAAAAAGGT
>JAZRVD010000008.1:0-8337 GCA_045598945.1 Bacteroidales bacterium
TCATGTCAAGCACGTCGGCTATGCTCTTCCCTTTGTAGCGTATCTCCAAGGTCTCTCGATTGTAGCGCTTGCCGTTGCATACCTCGCAGTTCACATATACGTCGGGCAGGAAGTTCATCTCTATCGTCCTCACGCCTGCTCCTTTGCAGTGCTCGCAGCGTCCGCCGCTGACGTTAAACGAGAAACGTCCCGTCTTGTACCCTCGTATGCGTGCCGACGGCAGCTGGGTGAAGAGCTGTCGTATCTCGTCAAACACTCCGACGTATGTCGCCGGGTTGCTCCTTGGCGACCGCCCTATGGGACTTTGGTCTATCTCTATGACTTTGTTGATGTTGTCCAACCCGTAGACCTCGCGGTATGGCAGCGGTTTGCGCTGGCTGTTGTAAAAGTGCCTGTTCAGCAGTGGGTGCAAGGTCTCGTTGATGAGGGTGGACTTGCCGCTGCCGCTGACTCCGGTAACGCATACAAAGAGTCCCAACGGCAGCTCTAAGGTTACATCTTTTAGATTGTTGCCAGTAGCACCTTCTATCACCAAATATTTGCAGCCTTCTACTGTCCTTCTCTCTGGTATCGCTATGTCGTAGTGGCGGTTGAGGTAGTCTAATGTCAGACTCTGGTTTGCACTGTTGTCGTTGTTGTATGCCTTTATAGTCTCTTGGTTGCCTTTGAAGGTTACCTTGCCTCCGTGTACTCCGGCGCCGGGACCTATGTCTACAAGGTAGTCGGCGGCCTCCATCATGTCTCTGTCGTGCTCTACTACTATTATGCTGTTGCCAAGGTCGCGCAATTCTTTCAAGGCTTTTATCAGCTTCTGGTTGTCGCGTTGATGCAACCCTATGCTGGGTTCGTCGAGGATATACAGTACGTTCACTAATTTGGCGCCTATCTGTGTGGCTAAGCGTATGCGCTGCGACTCGCCGCCTGACAGGCTGCTGGTGCTGCGATTTAACGATAAGTAGCCTACGCCCACATCTATTAGGAACTGGATTCTTGTCAGTATCTCTCTCAGTATCTCGTGGGCTACGACACGCTGCTGTGGTTCAAGGCGTTCTTCAAGTCCCTGCAGCTGCTCTTGCAGCTCACTGAGGTCTAACTCCGCCATCTGACCTATGTGCTTGCCGTCGATTTTGAAGGCCAGCGATTCGGCTCGCAGCCTGTAGCCATGGCATTCCGGACATTTGCAGGTGTTCATAAATGTCGACGCCCATTTCTTTAGGCTCGCCGGACTCTCTTCCGATGCCATGTCTGCTATGTAGTTCACTATGCCTTGAAAGCCGCCGCCATGGTCCATGGGGGACGTGATGCCGCAATAGTCGCTCGTGCCGTAGAGTATGGCGTTGAGTGCCTCTTCGCTGAAGGTCTCTATGGGGTCGTCTAAGGTGAAGCCGTAGCTTTTGCCAAGCTCTTCAAGCTGTCGGTAGGTGTAGTTGGTGGCGCTGTATTTTCCAAGCACCTCCAAGGCACCGTTTTTTATGCTTTTCTTTTTGTTGGGTATCAGCTTGTCGAGGTCTATCTCTGCTATATGCCCCAGTCCGTTGCATTTGGGACATGCTCCGTATGGCGAGTTGAACGAGAAGGTGTTGGGCTCCGGCTCTGGATACGACATGCCTGTAGCGGGGTCCATAAGCTGTCGGCTGAAGTAGCGTATGTTGTTCTCTTTGGGCTGTGTCTCGTCGAGTATCATCAGCACACCTTTGCCCTGTTTGAAGGCTGTCTGCACGGCATCTTTCAGCCTGATGTTGTTGCGTCCAATGCGCAGGTGGTCGATGACAAGCTCTATGTCGTGGGTCTTGTAGCGGTCTACCTGCATGTTGTAGGTTATCTCTTTCACCTCTCCGTCTACCCTCACTCGCAGAAAGCCTTTCTTGGCTATCTGCACAAAGAGCTCGCGGTAGTGTCCTTTGCGTCTCTTCACAAGCGGTGATAGTATCAGCACCTCTTTGCCCTCGTATTCTTTGTTTATCAGCTCTATTATCTGGCTCTCGCTGTATTTTATCATCTTCTCGCCGCTGATGTGCGAGTAGGCTGTGCCTATGCGTGCGTATAGCAGTCGTACAAAGTCGTATATCTCTGTAACCGTGCCTACTGTCGACCTCGGATTGTTGCTCGTGGTCTTTTGCTCTATCGAGATCACGGGACTCAATCCGTTTATCTGGTCTACGTTGGGACGCTCCATGTTGCCTATGAAATGGCGAGCATAGGTGGAGAAGGTCTCCATGTATCGCCGTTGTCCTTCGGCATATATGGTGTTGAAGGCAAGACTCGATTTGCCACTGCCGCTCAACCCGGTAAATACTACCAGTGCGTTGCGCGGTATGGTTATGTCTACGTCTTGAAGGTTGTGCTCCTTCGCGCCAAGTACCTCTATGTGGCTCTCGTCGTTCATGCTCTTCGGTTCGTTGCTGTCTGTGTTTTGTTGTTATTTTCGTTTTCTTCGGCTCGGTATGGCACTCATAGTGCTTGCGTTATGCCTTCGGCTTGTCGAAGACGTTGCCTCTCTTGTCTTTGTAGGTATGAGGCTACATCTTTGTGATGAAGCTGGTGTCTTTCTTGCCCTTGACGATGACGCTCATCTTGGTGCCGTTGGTGGTGGGCAGCTTCACGGTGTAGCTCTTGCCTGTGGGATTGCTGAGCTTGTCGCTGATCAGCCATGGGTTCATCTCCTTAAATACCAGATAGCTGCATCCGTGGCTTTTGGCATAATCGTAGAGGTTTATGTCTTTCCCGTTTATAGTCTCGCTAATGTATGGCAGGGCAGGGTAGAGGTCGCATTTTCGCAGGTGATACCCGTAGTCTTGCGGCTGTTGCATTATCAGCTTGAAGGCCAGTATTCTGTACACATAGCGTGCTGTCTCTCTGTTCAGCCTCACGTTGTAGTAGTTTCTTGTCGATTCTTCGTTGTATCTTCTCTCCAAGCCATTCTCGCCACAGTTGTATGCTGCCGCCGCCGATGTCCAGCTGCCGAAGCGCTGGTGCAGTTTTTTCAGGTATCGGCATGCCGCCTCTGTCGAGGCTTTCAGGTCGTTGCGCATGTCTACTTCGCTGTTTATCTCCAAGCCGTAGCTCTTGCCAGTGGCTGGCATAAACTGCCAGAAGCCTTGCGCCTTGGCTGGCGATGTGGCATTGGTCAGCGAGCTCTCTATCACGCATAGGTATTTGAAGTCCTCTGGTACGTTGTTGGCTTTCAGTATCTTCTCTATCTCTGGAAAATAACGCCCGGCTCGTTTCAGTATCTGCACGGTGTTGGACTGGAAGTACATGTTGCTTAGCAGTTCGCGATCTAAGCGCTCGCGCACGTAGTATTCGTCCATAGGCACTGCCTCGCCGGCGAAGTATAGGGTGTCGGGCAATACGGGGGCATATACTCTATAGTCCTGTCTTATGGCTTTGCGCTGTATCTCGTCGCTGCTCTCCCTCTGCGTGGCAAAGATAAAGATTTCGCCGGCTATGGCTATAGTGGCAAGTATTATGGCAAGTAAGGGTATTATTTGTCTTCGCTTTTCCATTTGTTGTTGGCGGCTATTGTTTTTGGATGTTGTCTACAAGTATTTGCACTATGTCTTTGGCTACATCAGCTTTGCTTTTCAGTTCGCCTTTACGTTCGCTTCCGTCGCGGCCTATTATGGTTACTTTGTTGGTGTCTACGCCAAAGCCTGCTCCTTTGTCGCGCAGGGAGTTGAGTACTATGTAGTCGAGGTTTTTCTTCTCTAATTTCTTCTGCGCGTTGGCTTGCTCGTTGTCGGTCTCTAAGGCAAAGCCTATTAGCTGCTGCCCCTCGTGCTTCTGCTGCCCCAAGGTGGCGAGAATGTCGGGATTTTGTACAAGTTCGAGTGTCATGCCGGCATCGCCTTGTTTCTTCAGCTTGTGGTCGGCGCACGATGCCGGACGGTAGTCGGCAACGGCGGCGCTAAGTATCGCTCCGTCGCACTCCGCAAAGATTTTTGTAGCCTCCTCATACATCTCCCTGGCACTCTCAACACGAAGGCACTTTACGCCTATCTCTCTTGGAATCAGGTGTGTAGAACCACTTATTAGTATCGCCTCACCTCCTTGTCGCGCTATCTCGTCGGCTATGGCATAGCCCATCTTGCCACTCGAATAGTTGCCTATAAATCTCACTGAGTCAATCTTTTCGTAGGTGGGTCCTGCCGTTATCAGGTAGCGTCGTCCTTTGAGTGGCTGGCGCTGTTGGCTGATGATGTTGTTGAATATCTCTTCTGGCTCTGCCATTCGTCCGTCGCCTGTTGTACCGCATGCCAGCTCGCCAGTCTTTGATTCTATGATAGTTACGCCTCTTTGCTTTAACGTGTGCAGGTTGTGCTGTACCGCTGGCGAGTGCAGCATGTCGCTGTTCATCGACGGACACAGGTATACTGGCTTTTGCGAGAATGACATCAGTAGGGTCGATAGCGCGTCGTCGGCTATGCCATTTGCCATCTTGCCTATTATGTTGCCGGTGGCAGGTGCTACTACAAGCAGCTCGCCCCAGTCTTTTAGGGCTATATGCTCGGTACTGTGGCTGTTATGTGCGAAAAGGTCGCTATATAGCGACCTTTTCGACACTGTCTCTAATGTCAACGGTGTAACAAATTGTAAGGCTGAAGGTGTTGCAACGCATTGCACGGCATCGCCATGTTGTATGAAATAGCGTATAAGTTGCGGCACTTTGTATGCCGCTATGCCACCTGCTATACCGATTATTACATTCACGCTTCCTATGCTTTGCTTCTACAACGGCTTATTCCTCGTTGTTTCTCTCGTTGCGTATCTGCTCTTCTTTGGTGCTGTTGATGTACTCCAGTCTGCCGTCAAGATATTCGTCGGTGGCTGACAGTGTGGGCTTCGGTCTCAACTCAAAGTGGCGTATCTTTTCTGCCTGCTCGTGGTTGTCATACACCTCGTCTATGTTGTCGCTGTTCATCTGCACTCCCTCGATGGTCTTCTGTATCTCTTTCTTCTCTCTGGTTGACAGCTGGTTGGCTCTCTTGGTCAAGAGGGCTACCGTCGCATAAATATTATCGGTGAGGTTGCTAAACTCTGCGGTGTTGCGCGTAACGGTGGTGATGTTCACCTTTTTTTTCTTTTCTTCCATTTGTATGTTGATTTTCGTTTTTGTTATCTGTTTTGTTGTTCCTCTTTCTCCATCTCTTCTATCTCGCTTAGCTTCGCCCTGCTCTTGGTGTAGATATCTTGCGCCGTGGCTATGTGTTGCGATTTGGAAAACGATGTGGAGAATTTCTCAAAGTCGTTGATAACTTGCTGCATACGCTCTTTTATCTTTTCTTCGGTACTGTTGGCGGCGTATTCATAGCTCGACACCAGCATGTAGTACATGGCGTCTTCCCGGTGTATCGACTCTGGGTATAGGTTGATGAAGTTCTGGAGCGAGATGTATGCGGCGTGGTATGCCTCTATCTCATAGTAACCTAACGCTATCTCGTATTCTTTGCGCATCAGCTTTTCTCTCAGCTCGTCAAGTTGCTGGTTTACTTCGGGTATGTGTACGTTGTGGGGGTAGCGCTCGGCAAACTGCTCAAAGTCTTTTATCGCCTCTTTGGTAGTGCTTTGGTCTAAGGTGTAGGGCGATGTCTCTTGATATTTGCAGTATGCGGCCAAGTAGTAGGCCTCTTCTACTCGCTCGCTATATGGAAATTGACGGGTGAAGCGCTTGAACTGGTAGCTCGCTGTGTAGTAGTCTTTCTCTTTCATCAGCGACTGTGCGTAGTACCACATGATGTTTTCCGCGTTCTCTTTACCTCTGTAGTGTAATGTGAGATTTTCAAATAGTTGTATCGCTTTGGAATAACTGTTGTCGTTGTAATACCGCATGGCCGCTTCGTATTTTGCATCGTAATCGTTGCTTTTCAGAAGCTTCTCATATCCGCCACAACTTGTTATAAATAAGAGTGTTGTGGTTACAACAATACATAATCTGACTAATTTCATAGTTCTGCAAAAGTACATTTTTTTCTTTTTATTTCTTTTTATTTTGGTATTGAATTTGTTTTTTTGTTGTTCAATATTCTTTTTTTGTTTTTGCTTTTGTATTTCCCGTGTCATGGTGTTGTTTTTTCTTTGCTTTGTCGAAGTGTCTGTAACTCAGTATTTAAGTAGTGTGAATTTCGCACCCTGGCGGCTGTGTGCAACGTGGCTGCGGCTTGACTTATCAACATGTCTGTTTTTATCTTTTTTTGCAAATATTGCTATAATTTTGAAGTTGAATGAAAAAAAATGTATTTTTGCATGTTGTTTTGTATTATGCTCGTATTGCAGTATGTTGGAGTATTTTGCAATGCAATGGTTTGTTTATCAATAAATAATAGTTGTTTTTTAATATATGGTTATGAGTGTTAGCGATTATTTGCCGTCAACTAAAACCTTTGTGCGTTCGTTGTTGCTGTGTATCTGTGCAACGTGCCTGTTCATGCCTCTTTCGGCGCAAAAGGTTGTCTCTTCCGTCGGCTCTTCTGTAAAAAATGCTTCTGGCTCGTTTAGTTATACTCTTGGCGAGCCTGCCGTCATGGTGGTTTCTCCGTCTAAGATGCCCAACGAGGGTGTGCATCAGCCCTACCGCGACACGATGGCTACTATCGAGCGTCAGGTCTGCCAAGGGGCTCCTTTCGTTGAAGCTCCTTTCTCTATCACCGCCGCAAAAAATGCTACGCCAGGCACTTATGACTATTATGACACGCTTTACGGTATGAACGTCTATGGCGGCGACTCTATTATCCATCTCAAACTTTCCGTCCTCGCCAATCCGCAGCTGGTCCTCAATAGCAAGCAAGATGTGGTCTGCTATGGCGCCTCTACAGGTAGCCTCACAGTATCGGCTTCGGCTGGTGCCTCGCCTTATCAGTATGCGTTAGCTGGCGGCACTTTTCAGACTTCCGCCTCTTTCTCATCTCTTGCCGCTGGCTCGTATTCTGTTGTAACTATGGATGATAACGGCTGCGTCGACACCCTCAAGGTTACTGTCGTTCAGCCTGCAACGCCTTTCGCTGTAGTCCTCTCTGCTTCTCAGGTGATTTGCCAGAACGCCTCGCTCACCTTGCAGCCTACCTCTATCTCTGGCGGCACGCCGTCCTCTTATCTATGGGTGGCACTCTCCGATGGCGCAGGCATGCCAGATGTTACCACCACCTCTTCTATAGCTGTCTCGCCTACTGCACCGGCTTCATACAGACTCAAAGTTACTGATAATAAAGGATGTATCGACTCGGCCGATGTAGCTGTCTCTTTCCACCCCAATGTGGGCGCTTCCTATGCTGTCAGCTCTTGCACTACATATACATGGCTCGCCGATGGCGACAAGGGACACGGCACGGGCCTGGATTACAGCTCTTCGCAAGAGGTTGTTAACAACTTTACTAATGACAACGGCTGTACCAATTACGATACACTCAAGCTGTCGTTCTACAATGGCGTAGGTGTCAAGTATGTACATGTCTCGTGCGATTCTTTCCTCTGGGCTGCTGATGGCGACAAGGGACACGGCTCCGGCGTCAAATACAGACAGGGCGGCGAGTACTACGGAACTCAGTACACCTCTGCTGGCTGTCCCGCTGTCGACACCCTCGTACTTACGATCAATACCAACCGCGGCGGCTTCTTCAAGGATACAGCCTGCTATTCCTACACTTGGGCTGCTTCTGGCGACAAGGGGCATGGCACCGCCTCTGCTTATTCTCTTAGCGACACTATACGCAATCAGTTCTCCGACGCCAACGGCTGCCTCGGCTACGACTCCCTCGCTCTCGTGGTCTACCACAACGAGGGACAGATGTATACTCATACCGCTTGCGACAGTTTCCTCTGGGCTGCTTCGTCCGACAAGGGACATGGCACTAACACCTATATCGCTGTCTCCGATACCATCCTGTCTGAGTTCGTCGACGTACACTCTTGTACAAGCACCGACTCGTTGGATCTTACTATTATACATAATAGCAGCTCAGCGTACAGGGATACGGCGTGCGACTCTTATATGTGGGAAGTCTCTTCTGCTAAGGGACATGGGTCGGGTGCTACTTACTCGAATACAAATACCTATATCGGCTCGCAATACCTCGATGCCAACAACTGCCCAAGTTTCGATACTCTTTATCTCGTTGTCAATAAGTCGTATAATAATATCTCAAAAGATAGTACTATCTGCGAAAGCTCTTTGCCGCTTACTTGGAACAGCGTTGTGTTTACCGCCTCAGACACGAAAGCGGCCACATTGAGGACTATCAACAACTGCGACAGCATCGTTACCATGACGCTCACTGTTAACGACACCTTCCACGTCGCCGACAGCAGGACGATATGTGCTGACGCTCTGCCATACACTTGGAA
>JAZRVD010000009.1:0-11921 GCA_045598945.1 Bacteroidales bacterium
AACATGAGATACAATGTGATACATATAGACAAAAAAAGGGTCGCATCAGCTACTCTGATGCGACCTCTTTTGTGACTCCTGCAGGATTCAAACCTGCAACCTTTTGATCCGTAGTCAAATGCTCTATTCAGTTGAGCTAAGGAGCCTGATTATGAAAAGTTCTTATCTTTGTGACTCCTGCAGGATTCAAACCTGCAACCTTTTGATCCGTAGTCAAATGCTCTATTCAGTTGAGCTAAGGAGCCTTTTTTCACTTTTATTACAAACATTACTTTCGTTGAAAGCGAGTGCAAAGATACACTCTTTTTATGATATCACCAAATTTTATTTACTATTTTTTTCACAAACTACGGCGACCACGCCATACACATCTATATTTCAAACTGTTGCAACGCTTCGTTGTAATGATACACCGTTTGATACAACTCTGTCTTGAGAGCAAGAAACTCGCTGTCGGTGAGCGGCGTTTTTGAAAATATCACTAACGGGAACATCTCTTTTTTACCATTCAGCCACTGGTCGTAGTCGGGCTGGAAGTAGGGCTGCGGATTACGACATAATCCGAGCTGCTCGTAGAACCTTACACGGCGACGTGTGTCATTGTCGACAGGTGGCTCGACTTCTCCAAAGACCTGCCCGTGCGTGATGTCGAGGAAATAGCTGAACGCGGCCTTGCCATAGCCTTTGCCCTGCAACTCAGGGACGATGGCGAAGTGCTCTACATAGACGGAGTTGCTAAATGTCCAGTATCCGAATATGCCGACAGGCTTTGCAGTGTCGTCAGCCACGATAAGTGAAAGATGATAGATGCTGGCAGGACGCTGCCGCAGGAGTTCGAGTGGCGGACGTTCGTTGGATGGAAAGGAGGCGACAAGGAGGTCTTCGGCAAAGTTGCGTTCGGCAGGTGAAGATGCGAGACGGATGGAGATGGTCATAGGGCTTTATTCCGCATTGAAAAACGAGAAACCGTTGAGGTTGAACTTTGCAAATATGACATGCTGCAGAGCAAAGGCGTCGGACTTGTTGTAGTCGGTATAGACTGTCTGCGTATAATAAAGGCTGTAGCCTATATCGAGGCTGCCTGTGCCAGGCATCACGAAGCTGAGAGCCACAGAGCCGAAGCCGCCTATGCCGAGTCCGCCCTGGTTGATGTACTCGTAACTGCCCACGCCGCTGTAGAGCTCGTTGGCACTACCCCAGATGTCAAGGAGATTGAAGTTGCGACCGCAGACAGTCATGTCTTGCGACTTGACCTTGGTGTTGTTGAAGTTGAAGCCGAGGTCGGTCTCCAGCTCGAAAGATGATGATAGTCGGAAACGCTTGGTGAGTGCGAGGTCGATATATATCCTGTTCTCGGTGCCCAACATGCCACAGCTGACGTAGCGGCTTTGATTGGTAAGCACGCCGGCCTGAGGGCCGTTGAGGAGCTGTACGATGCCTGTGGCGGAGAGCTGGCTGTAGTCGAAACGCAGCTGCCAGCCCCAGCCGCCGCTATAGTCGTAGCGAATACCCAAGCCTATCTGGTAGGTGAGCTTGTAGTACATGCTGGGATATTCGGCTATCTCAATCTCGTTGTAGGAGCCTATGCCCTGCATGTAGCCCTGGCCTTTGAGGAGCGACCATATTTCGTTGCCGTAAGCCTGGCTGTGGAGCACACGGTTGATGGTGTTTGGGCAGTCGGGGCGTCCGCTATAGAAGGAGGCCTGCTTGCCATTGGGGACGAGGAGTCCGGCGTCGACAAAGACAGAGAGACCGGAGAGGGCCAACGACGTAGGCCTGCCACCTGCCGCAACATTGAATGCGATGAGGCAGAAAAGGGATAAAAAGAATAGTGTTTTACGCATGATGGCAATAAAAAAGAAAAAGGCAATGCTCAAGGGCATGTGCCTGTCGATGAGGAATAGAGGCTACTTGTTGAGATGCAGCTCTTTTATCATAGCCTCGTTGTTGATAATAATATTGTACATAAGATCTCTGGCGCGCTTGATATGCACCTTGACGGTGCCCATGGGGAGCTGGAGGCGAGCGGCGATTTCCTCGTAGGATAGCTCTTCAAAAAAGCGCAGCTCAATGACAGTGCGATAACGCGGCTTGAGCTGAGCTATGACGGAACGAAGTATCTGTGTGCGCTGATTAGAGAAGAAGAGTTCTTCAGGACCTGGTGCATCAGCAGCTATAGGATACTCAACCACATCGTCCTCGTTTTTTTCAAGTTTGCTAAGAGGCACTGTGTCTGTCCGTTTCTGGCGTAAGAAATCGATACCGGTGTTATATCCAATGGTAAAGAGCCATGTGCTGAAAGCGTTGGTGGGGCTATATTTCTTGAGTTGGGAGAAAGCTTTGGTGAAAGTCTCTATTGTAAGGTCGTCGGCCTCGTCGCTGTTTTTTAGCATCTTTATAAGCATCAGGCGCACCGGCTCATAATAGATGCGGAGCAATTCGGCGTAAGCTTTTTGATCTCCGTTGTCTCTTGCAGAACAGACAAGACGATAATCGCGTTGGGATTTTTCAGTTCGCAGTACAGTGTCAGACATGTGATATACTCGAATACGTACTTATAGTAAGATTAGTGTCGTTTACCTTTCCTTGCATATAACGGAGTAAGCGGCAAAATAGTATTTGCCAACAAAAAATAAAGCTCGAAGAGAGGGGAGCACCAGTAGACCGGGGCCGTCTGGAAGCGCTGGGAGGCTTTGTATAGAGATACTATCTGCCACGTTATCTTGCACACAAGAAGTGCTACAGGCAATATCCATGATATGACGGGGGAGAAAAACATAAGTATACACGACACATAAAAAAGCAAGATAGAGAGAGGATAGATTATAGAGCGGAACTTGTGTATAGAACGATGATGAGAATAAGTGGCTATACGATGACGGCGCACCAAATGCCAGTCGTAGAATGACGATTGAGCATCGGCGTTGACAAAGGAATCGTTGGAGAGCACCACGCTGGTGTTGTGCTTGGTGGCATTTTGATGAACGAACATGTCGTCGGCGCCGTCAGACTCCATATAATTGTTGATAAAAGCGATGCGGCTAAAGAAAAAGGATTTGCGATGAGACAGGTTGAGGCCGCAGCCTGTGCTGGGGTGCCCCATGATAGCATTCTGAAAGATGCCGCAGTGATAGACCAGGTTTTCGTATTGCTGCAGCCATCCCAACAAGGTGTTGCCGGAGATGACATTGGTATAGCCAAGCACTATCTGCGTGTCGTCGTTGCGGTATTTCTTGGCTATCTCTCTGAGCCAGTTTTTAGAACATGGCACACACTGAGGCTCGGTAAGCACAATAATGTCGTTTTTAGCCGAACGAATACCTAACGATAGTGGGTACTTCTTGCCATGGAAGAGGTTGATATCGTTACCCATACGCAACATCTTGAAATGTTTGTAGGAGGTGCTTGCGACACGAAGGACATACTGAGTGTCGTCGGTAGAGAGGTAGTCGACTACGACGACTTCAAAGTTAGGGTAATTCTGTTCGAGGAGGAAGGTGAGGTGGCTGCTAAGCATGTTGGCATTGTTGGTGGCAATCATCACAACGGAGACGGCCGGGAGGTCGGCATCGGGGACTGTGTCGGTGTCTTGCTGTTTTTTACGAAACAGAGCAACACGCAAGTAGCTCAACCCGTAATGCAACATGAGGTAAAGGAAAGTTACTGCCGCCACGATAAGCAGCGCAAATTGGTAAATATCAGTAAATACGCTTATTGGGAACATCGTTTAATACTTCAATTTTTAGTTTGCAAAATTATATATTTGTTGTCAAATATTCATTACATTTTTATGCTTTTCTTAACAAAAACATGTTAATTTTACATATTGCTAAGATTAAGCATATTACAGAGCCGCATGCATTCTATTGGAAAAAAAGTCTTACCTTTGCATTTTGTTTCTTGCACAAAAGCAAGCAGAGGAGGACACACACAAACACAAGACACACTTTTTCCGAGAGATACCAATGTCAAGATTTACACTACACACCCCACCCCATCCGTCGGGGCCGCGCGCCGGCGTACTGCACACCGACCATGGCGACATACCTACACCGATATTCATGCCTGTAGGCACGGCAGGCAGCGTCAAAGCGGTACACCAGCGCGAACTGCGACAAGATATCGACGCCAAGATAATACTTGGCAACACCTACCACCTATACCTCCGTCCGGGTCTCGACATACTGCACGCTGCGGGAGGGCTGCACAAGTTTAACGGATGGGAGAGGCCATTGCTGACCGACAGTGGCGGATTTCAAGTGTTCTCGCTTGCCGACAACCGCAAGATAAAAGAAGAAGGGTGCACATTCCGGAGCCATATCGACGGGTCGAAGCACCTTTTCACCCCTGAGCGAGTGATGGACATAGAGCGCATCATTGGCGCGGACATAATGATGGCTTTTGACGAATGTTGCCCCGGCGACGCCGACAGAGGCTATGCTCGAAGGTCGATGGAACTGACACACCGCTGGCTGGACCGCTGCGTGGCACGCTTCAAAGCGACCGAGCCACTGTACGGACATCATCAGATGCTGTTTCCCATTGTGCAAGGATGCCAATATACAGACCTGCGCCGTCAGTCGGCAGAATATATAGCGTCGAAAGAGATGGAGGGCTGTGCTATAGGAGGTCTTGCCGTAGGCGAGCCTACCGAGGTGATGTACCAGATGATAGAGGTGGTGAACGCCATACTGCCCGCCGACAAGCCGCGCTACCTCATGGGCGTAGGCACACCGCAGAACATACTGGAGGCCATAGAGCGCGGCGTGGACATGTTCGACTGCGTGATGCCCACACGCAACGGCCGCAACGGACTGCTTTTCACCCAGCACGGCACGATAAACATAAAAAACAAGAAATGGGAGACGTGCTTTGAGCCTATAGACCCCGACAGCACCGTCGAAGCCGACAGGGCGTACACCCTGGCATACTTGCACCACCTGATAAAAGCAGAAGAGATATTAGGGCTGCAGATATGCTCGATACACAACCTGGCGTTCTACCTTTGGCTTGTAAGAACAGCGCGAGAGCATATATTGGACGGCACATTCGCCCAATGGAAGGCGTCGATAATGCCAAACTTGAACAAGAGACTATAGCAAAAAAATGTACAAGATTGATATAGACAGCAGCACAAGAGAGCTCTACTGCATTGGCGACACCCACGGCGCACACAACGAAGTGCTATACTACATGAAGAGATACGAGATGGCCGACACGGCAATCATCTGCCTTGGCGACTGCGGCATGGGCTTCTCCACCATAGAAGGTACAAAAAAAGCGATGTACAAACTAAACGAGTATTGCAAGAGCAACAACTGCCATATATATATGTTTCGCGGCAACCACGACGACCCGTCATACTATGCAGAAGGCAAGATAGCAATGAGCAACATCAAGCTGATACCCGACTACACGGTGATAGGCTACAAAGGCGCCAACATACTGTGCATAGGCGGCGCCACCAGCATAGACAGGAGCTACAGAATGAGAAAATACGAGGCGGAAGTAAGCTCGTACCTACGTTTTCACCCCAACAGCAGCAACGAGGATATTGAAAAGCTCCCCAAGCTATATTGGTACGACGAGCAACCCGTATATGACGAGGACAAACTTGACAAGATAGACATCAACATAGACTATGTATGCACCCACACCTGCCCGTCGTTTGCCATGCCATTGACCAAGGAAGGGCTGTCGGAATGGTATCTCCACGACATGCTGCTGTACAGCGACGTAGACAACGAGCGAAAAGTGATGGACATGATTTACCACAAGCTTTTGACAAAAGGCAGCAAGATAAAGAAATGGCTGTACGGACACTACCATTACCACAACAGCATGGAGGTCGACGGCATACAGTTTGTCATGCTCGACATGGTGAGAGACGGCGTGTGCGACGCCTACCTGCTGATGAAGGATTAGAGACTTGAAGAGGTCATATTACAACAAGGGTGCAGCCTAAAAGCCGCACCCTTGCTTGTTTGTTTTCCTGTTTAGAAAGAGATAATCTCCAATGTGGTGCGTCGGTTGAGCGCCCTGCCCTCTTCGGTGCTATTTTCAGCCACCGGCTTGGTGGCTCCATAGCCCTTGTAGCTGATGCGGCCGGCAGAGATGCCGTGCCCTTTGAGGTATTCGGCAACCGCCTTGGCTCTGTTTTCGGACAGTTCCATATTGTAATCAGCGCCGCCGACATTGTCGGTATGGCCGCCAAGCATGATGTGTATGGAAGGATTCTTCTTCATGAGGTCGATAAGCTTGGCAAGTTCGGCGCGCGAAGTGGGCAGAAGCTCGTATTTTGCCGTCTCGAAGAAGATATTGCGCAGTGTAATCTCCTCGCCAATCTGAATGGGCGAGAGTGGCACCATAAGCGTTGGCGGCGTTTCGCCAACGCCATACCTAAGGTCGAAGTTTTCGGAATAGAAGAGGTAGCCCTTGGCGTTGACATGCAAGGCGTAAGTGGCATTGGAAGGGAGGCTGACGGTAAAGCTGCCGTCGGTAGCGTCGCTGCTGGTCGACGCCACCTCGTTGCCTGTAGCGATGTCGATAACCTCGACAGTGGCGCCGAGCCGTTCTTCAGTCTCCTTGTCGTAGACGATGCCATGCTGATAGGTAACCTGAGAGGCCTGGCTCTCTTCTGGAAGCTGGAAGGTGTAGAGGTCTTGCTTGCCGATGCCGCCGAGCGCATCGCTGCTGTATATGGCCGTCTTGCCGTCGGCGGTAACGATAAGGCCGCTCTCATCGCCTATGGTATTTATAGGATAGCCCAGGTTGCGAGGCTTGCCCCACTTGCCATTGGTGTCCTTTTCGGAGACAAAGAGGTCGAGTCCGCCCATGCCCACATGGCCGTCGGAAGCGAAGTAAAGAGTATGGTCGTTGTAATGGATAAAAGGGCTGATCTCGTTGCCTTCGGTGTTTATCTCGGGGCCGAGATTTTCGGGCTTGCGCCATTTGCCGTCGGCAAAGACAGCCTTGTAGATATCCATGCCGCCATAGCCGCCTGGACGGTCGGAGACAAAGTAGAGAGTCTTGCCATCGATAGAGAACGAGGGCTGCGACTCCCACGACGGAGTGTTGATAACAGGTCCCAGATTGCGAGGCTTGCTCCATTTGTTGCCCTTGCGAGTGCACATGAAGAGGTCGCAGCGTCCAGCGCCGTCTCTACGTCCACAGGCTGTGAAGAACATTATGCGACCATCTTGCGAGATGCACTGCGCGCCCTCGTTGTCGTGAGAATTGACAGGCTCGGACATGCGTTCCGCCAAAGTCCACGCGCCGTTGACAAAGTGGCTGACGTAGAAGTCCTCTTCCTGGGGGCTGTGATGAATGGTATTCTCGTTTGCAGGGAAACGGCGTGTGAAGATGAGTGTGTTGCCATCGACGGTAAGGCCAGGCAGATATTCATCGTCGCGGCTGTTGATGTTGGTGCCAAGGTTGACAGGCTCGAAAGATACCGGGTTGACAAACGACCTGAGCCTGAACTCGGCAATAGCTATGTTTTTTCTTGCTGTCTCCTTCCAATGAGGATGCTTGGTGTCGTGCTCAAGAAAAGCCTCGTAATAGTCGATGGCCTCGTCGTACTGTTCGGAACGCATATAGATGTCGGCGACGATGAGGTATATCTCCACAAATTTTGGGTCAGCCTCAAGAGCGCTGTTGAAATATTCCAGAGCCTTCGCCACATCGCCCTGGCTCATATAGGAAACCGCATTCTCGTAGTATTTCACCGCTTTTTTATTGTTGCTGCCATAGTATTGCGCATGAGCAGAATACAGCATGTCGGAAAAAAGGCCTTTTGAGGGGACAAATATGGTAGCAAAAAGAAACAAGAAGCTTACGAGAATTCGTTTTATCATTATTTATTATGTTTAGTTACGATTTGTTTTGAAAAAAAAAACATCATCGACACCAGCGTCATACAGCCATAACGCAGGTGCCGATGATGATGATGAGACATGCATTATTTTGCAAGCATATAGGTGTCGTTGGCGATGACATACTCCTCGTCGGTAGTAACCACAACGGTGGTAACCTTGGAGTCGGGAGTAGAGATAACCTTGTCTTCGCCCATCATATTGTCGTTAAGAGCCGGATCGACCTTGATGCCGAGAAACTCCATGTTTTCGAGTATGGGCTTGCGCATAAACCAAGCGTTCTCGCCAATGCCACCCGTGAAGAGCAGGATGTCGCAGCCGTTCATCTCAGCCATATAGGCGCCGATGTACTTCTTGACACGCAAAGCGAACATGTCGAAAGCGTAAGTGGCGCGCTCATCGCCAGCATCGCGACCGTCGCGCACGTCGCGCATATCCTGCCTGCCGCCGCTGACACCCAGCAGACCGCTCTTCTTGTTAAGCAAGGTGTTGAGGTCCTTGAAGCTCATACCCTCCTTCTCGGCAAGATACAACAGTGCGCCGGCATCGATGTCGCCAGCACGCGAGCCCATCAGCAGGCCTTCGAGCGGAGTCATGCCCATAGTGGTGTCGACGCTCTTGCCGTGGTCGATGGCGCAAATAGAGGCGCCACTGCCGAGGTGGCAGCTGATAATCTTGAGGTCGTGCCAGTCGCGGCCTACCATCTTGGCGGCCTTCTCAGCGACAAAGCCATGGCTGGTGCCGTGGAAACCGTAGCGACGAATGCCGTATTTCTCATAATACTCGTAGGGGAGGCCATAAAGGTACGCCTTGGGAGGCATGGTCTGATGGAAGGCGGTGTCGAAGACAGCAACCTGCTTGACATTAGGCAGCACCTGACGCATGGCATTGATACCTGCAAGGTTGCCAGGGGCATGAAGAGGAGCGAGGTCGGTAAGACCCTCGATCTTGGCAACTACATCGTCGTCTATCAGGCAGCTCTTGCTAAAGAGTTCGCCACCCTGTGCAACACGATGACCAACGGCGCCAATCTCGTCAAGACTCTTGATGATGCCGATCTTGGGGTCGACGAGAGCTTTCAACACAATGTTGACACCGGCGGTATGGTCGGGGATAGGCAGCTGCTCATAGTGCTTTTCGCCATTGTACTTGTGAGTAAACTCACCCATAGGCAGGCCTATACGTTCCAAAACACCCTTAGCCATAACAGCGGCGTTGTTGTTCATATCTATCAACTGATATTTTATTGACGAACTGCCGCAATTAAGAACGAGAACTTTCATAGTAATATTACAAAATATTGATTATTATTCATTTGTCTACAAAACATAGACATCGTTATCTTTTCCAAAGATAGTATTTTTTTTTCAAACTATTAATTATTCAAAAAAAAGTAGTACTTTTACAAACAGAAAATGATGAAAAATAAACGTTGGTATTTAAGGAAAGATTATGATATAGAGATTGTTGAGAAACTTGCAGCATCATTGGGCGTCGATAATATTATCGCCACTCTTTTAGTTGAACGCGGTGTTACAACATTTGAAGAGGCGAGAAGATTTTTCAGACCCAGCCTGGACCAACTACACGACCCCTTCATCATGAAGGACATGGATCGTGCTATAGAACGTATAGAACGGGCAGTAGACAACAAGGAGCGCATCTTTATATATGGAGACTACGACGTGGATGGCACGTCAGCCGTCGCATTGGTGTACTCATACCTGATGCAGTTTCACAGCAACATAGACTTCTATATCCCCGACCGCGACACGGAAGGGTACGGCATCTCGTTCCAGGGCATAGACTACGCCAAGGAGACGGGAGTGAAACTTATTATAGCACTCGACTGCGGCATAAAAGCCATCGAACAGGTAGACTATGCCAACAAACTGGGCATAGACTTTATCATCGGCGACCACCACCTGCCCGGCGAAGAGCTGCCCCAGGCGGTAGCAGTGCTCGACCCCAAAAGAGAAGACTGCCCCTACCCTTACAAAGAGCTGTCGGGGTGCGGCATTGGCTTCAAGATAGTAGAAGCGCACCTCGAAAAGCAGGTAGGCGTGCGCCTATGCGACCACCCCGACATGCTGACACCACAGCAATGCGAAGACCGCGAACAGGTGAAGCTGCTGCTGCTGCGCTACCTCGACCTGGTGGCGCTGAGCATAGCCTCCGACATAGTGCCTATCATGGGCGAGAACCGCATCCTCGCCACATTCGGGCTAAAGGTCATCAACACACGTCCACGTCCAGGCATAGAGGCAATACTGAGCTACGGGCATGTACAGCCACGCACGCAAGCCGAACACACAAGCAACCCAGCAGACAAGTCATACTTCCGCAAAGAGCTGTCCATCTCCGACCTCGTGTTTCTCATAGGCCCGCGCCTCAACGCGGCGGGAAGACTGCACAGCGCCTACGACTCGGTACGCCTGCTGCTATGCGACGACCTGCACAACGCCACAGTGCTGGCTGGCGAGATAGACAAATACAACTGCGACCGCAAGGCCTACGACTCAGCAGCCACCGAGACCGCCAAACAGCGCTACGAAGAAGACCTCAGCCAACACGACAACAAAGCCATAGTGCTATTCGACAAGGAGTGGCACAAAGGCGTTGTGGGCATAGTGGCGTCGCGCATGGTAGAAGCCTACTACAAGCCAACAATAATATTCACGCTCTCCGCCGACAACCTTATCGTAGGGTCGGCAAGGTCGATAAAAGAATTTGACGTACACACAGCATTAGAGCACTGCAGCGACTTGCTCGAACACTTTGGCGGACACAAATGCGCCGCCGGCGTGTCGCTCAAACCAGAAAACTTCGAGGAGTTCAAGCGCCGCTTTGAACAAGAGGTGGCCTCCACCATGCCCGAAGAGGCATCAACGCCAGAGGTAACCATCGACGCCGAGATAAACTTCAGCGAGCATGTAACGCCAAAATTCCTGCGCATACTCAAGCAATTCGCGCCTTTCGGGCCAGACAACACCGCCCCCGTGTTCATCTCCCACCATCTTGTAGATACCGGAGCGCCACCACCACGCATTGTGGGTTCCAACCACCTGAAGTTCTCAGCCATACAGCTCGACAACAGGAGCAACGCCTACCCAGCCATTGGATTTCAGTTAGGCGAGTACCTTGAGCCCATAAAGCAAGGCCGCTCCTTCACCCTCTGCTACATGCTTGAAGAAAACTACTGGAACGGCAAGACAGAGATGCAGCTAAATGTGAAAGACATAAGATTGGATTAATAAAAAAAAGTCATCCCGGCAAAAATCCATAGCATTTATAAAATCCTCATAGGAGACAAAAAAAAGACAAATACAACAAGGTTTTTGTCTTTTTTTTCAAATAGATACAGAACAATAATTTCACAACAAAACGTCAAAGATGAAGAAAAAAGCGTAAGACGTGAAAGCTCATACTTCTGGGAAGAAAGGAACAAATGGTTTTCTGACCTTTGGGAAATAAAAGGCACTAAACAAAAAATAAACAACACCCAAACACGTGAACGTAACGCCTCGTTTCCCCTTGAAATACCATACCGTTTAATCAACATGTTTTCCCAACAAGGAAATACAATTCTTGACCCCTTTTATGGATTAGGTACAACCGCCATTGCTGCCATGCTAACCGGTCGAAACAGCATAGGTGTTGAAATTGACAATAAATTAAGACCTACTATTATAGAAAAAATAGAAAATCTGTCTATCGACGAGCTTAATTCCCTTATCAGTTCTCGATATCATGATCACCTAAAATTCATCAAAGAGCGCGAACAGTCGGGCAAAACAGTAAAACACGAGAACAAAAAGCTAAAATGCAAAGTAATGACATCGCAAGAAGTTGATCTTGCACTTTTCTATTTAGAATTATTGCTGTCCGATAAAACTTGAATCCTCGCGCGTATACGTGTGAGCAAGAAAAAAGGGAAAGAACATTTGCCCTTTCCCAAAAGGTTTGTAACTTTGTGCTGCTAAACTCAAGTTCTCAAACCTATGGACAAAGGTACAACAAATTCTGGAATTCCCGTATTCGGAGAGA
>JAZRVD010000010.1:0-11649 GCA_045598945.1 Bacteroidales bacterium
CGATGCCGTTGAACATTTTTAAGGTGTCGCTTCGCTTACCGTTGGGTTAAGTTTTTTTTTGCCACTTGCCTCAACAGGCTCGGCAGCCTTCGGCACGAGGCATAAAAACTATTCCGACACCACCTTTATTATCTCGACACGACGTTCACGAGCTGCCTCGACGCTGTAAACGCTGTGTACTGCGTCGTTGAAGTTGCTGCTGACGTTCTTAGGTGCCGAGTTGCTGCCGTATGGAGCTTCGATAATCTGCAGCATGCCTTCGGCGATAGAATGGCGCAAGTTGCCAGAGTTCCATTTGCGCAGGTAGTTGAGCAAGCACTCTATACGGCGCTGCGAGAGAGTGGCGTTGTAGTCTTTGGTATGCAGAGGGCTGGCGAAACCGCGCACGGTAAGCGTAACCTTGTGGTCGTTCCACAGTTCTTCGGCCATCATCCAGATAAAGTCGTTGAGGCGGTCGTAGTTGAACTTCACCTCATAGTCGAAGAAATAGTCCAGAATCATAGCGGCAGAGTCGCAGCCGAACTTGTCGCATACGCTTGCCCACGCAGCTTTGTAGCGAGGACGCATCTTGAGGTATTTGTCTACCGTCTCGTCGTAGGATACAGCAGTGTTGGCCGAATGGCTGCCTGGGTCTGGCTCGTCGTTGTGGAAATAAAGCACAATGGGGCTGTCTTCGGTAGGCTGTACCGAAGTAAGTACCGGAGGGTCTGGCAGGACTGGCAATGTGCGGGCAACAGGCTTAGGCGTGTCGGGCTGAGATGGTGCGTAGGGCTGAGATGGAACATCGGACACTGGCGGATTGTCTGACGGAGGATTGTCGGCAACGACATCGGAGCCCTTATCGGGATTGTCGTCCGGCTTGGGGGCGAGAGCAAGGGTGTCTATCTCCCAGAGGAAGATGTCGTTGCAGCAAAAGCTGTCGACGGTGAAGAGAGCGCCGGCACGGTTGGAGGCGAGATAGCCCTGATTACCGTTGTCGTTGGAGATGACGTAATAGATATCGTTCTTGTTGGAGTTGAATGGTCGATCGAGAGGTACAGGCTTGCAGAAGGAGTTGCGCGAGCCGTGCGAGGCATATATATCGTAGCCGCCGAAGCCGCCTGTGCGGTCAGAGGAGAAATAGAGCACCTCCTGACGCATGTCGTAAAAAGGAGTGATCTCGTCGTAGCCTGAGTTGACAGGCATGCCGAGGTTGATGACCTCCTGACTTTTTGCACCATCGACAATGGTGTACCAGATGTCCATGCCGCCCTGACCGCCGGGTCGGTTAGAAGAGAAGAACAGTATGGTCTGGCCGTCGAGATATGCCACGGCAGGCTGCGTAGAGGTGTAACCGCTGAGGTTGATGTCGCCCTTCATCTTGGTAACGTTGCGCCAGTTGCCGCCTTGCTGTACAGCGGTATAGATAGCGCAAGGGTTGCGGCCGTCGTCGGTAACCTCGCAGCGGGTGAAATAGAGTCTATGTGTGTTCTTGTCGTATGCGGCGTTGCCTGTATGTTCTGACGAGCTGTTGAGCCCCTTGGTGATAGCCCTTGGGTTGGATATCTGACCGTCGGCATCGACAGTACCCTCCATAATCTGCATGAGCAAGCCGTCGAGTTCGAGGCGATGCTCGGAAGCATCGTGAGGGAGATAGGAGAAAAGGATTTTGTTGCCATTGAGTGGAGTAGGTGCAGACTCGTTGCCTACGGTATTGACACCATTGGTGAGATGGATGACACGCAGGGAGTCCTGAGCCGCCAACGAGAGAGGCAGCGACAGCGCTACGACGAGAGCTGCGATATGGCAAAGGCTGGTATTGTAGAAAGATTTTGACACGGCGATATAAAGATAAAAGATGTTACATGATAGGGCAAGGCATGCTTGAGAGCTGTTTCTTGATAGGGATGATGCGATAGACGAGGCCCAGTTCCAAGGCGCCGATGGAGCGTGAGGCTGCGACGAGCTTGGAGATATTGGCATCGTAGGAGAGTGCCAGCAGGAAGGCGTTGTATTCGAGCTGCACATCAACGATAAAGGCGTCGGCGTTGCGGAACATCAGGCCGCCGCCGAGGGCTACGAGCTGACGGTCGGTCTCGATAACATACCATTTGACATCGGCGCCATAGTAGAGCTCATAGTTGTTGCGCTGATATTGGAAGGCGGCGATAGGCAGCACGGAGAAATCCGATTTAAGTCGCCATTCGGCGCGCGAATAGAGGTTCCACTTGATAGCGAGGCGGTTGCTGTCGAGTCCCATATAGGAGAGGTTGGGACGGTTGAGGTTGCGTGCCGACAAGGCGACACGGAGAGAGAGGTCTTCGCTTGGCTGATAGAACCATGCCGCGCCCGCGCCGATGGTGAAGTAGGAGCAGGAGGTCTTATTGAGGGTCTCGGTATTATCGAAAAAGTCAACTGCACCTGCATTGAAGCCTGCCTGAGCATAGCCTGCCTCGGCGGAGATGGAAAGGTAGTTGTCGGTGGAGCCCGTTGGGGACTGGTAGTACGACAGCACGAGGTTGGCGCCCGTAGTGCCATAGCCGAGAGTGCCGGCCTGGTCGCGATAGGCGAGCAAGGCAGCGTTGAAGCCATTGCGCAGATAGCGGTTGCGGGTGATAGAGGCTTCGGCTGAGGCGGCGAAGGTTTGATAGGGCTTGCTTACCGATGCCCATTGATTGCGATAGGTGAGGCCAAAGCGAGCCTTGCCTTCAAAGAAGCCGGCGTAGGCTGGATTGAAAAGAACGGGGTTGACATCGATTTGCGAGAAGTGTATGTCTTGAGCCTTGGCAGGCAGAGCGTAAATGACCACGAGCACAGCGACCATCGCGGCGTGCGACACTCGTCGTGCAAGACCATGACGAATAGCGGCGAACGATGAGAAGGTGTTGAAAAAAGATGACATAACGCTTATCGGTGAAAGGTGAAACTAAGAAAGGTGTTAACGAGCAAACGGAGGCAAGGAGATATCGGCGAAATCGCCATGCAGATATTTGAAGTAGCCGGCTATGCCTACCATGGCGGCATTGTCGGTGCAGAACTGAAACTTGGGGATGAAAACCTGGCAGTGGCGCTTGCTGCCGAGCAGCGTGAGTTGCTGACGCAGGCGGCTGTTGGCGGAGACGCCGCCGGCGATGGCTATCTGACGCACGCCAGTGGCGAGGATAGCCTTGTCGAGCTTTTTGAGCAGATAGTCCACTATGGTGCGCTGTATAGAGGCGCAGAGGTCGTGGAGATGGTGTTGGATAAAGTCAGGGTCGTTGCGAAGGCTGTCGCGAAGGAAATAGAGGAAAGAGGTCTTGATGCCGCTAAAGCTGTAGTCGAAGCCAGGTATATGCGGCTCGGCGAAGTGGAAGGCGTCGGGGTTGCCCTGCTGTGCCAGCTTGTCGATGACGGGGCCGCCGGGATATCCAAGGTCCATAATCTTGGCGGCCTTGTCGATAGCCTCGCCGGCGGCATCGTCGATGGTAGAGCCCAGCACCTCGATATCAAAATGGCTGCGAAGGAGCAGTATCTGTGTGTGGCCGCCCGACACGAGCAGACAGAGGAAGGGGAACTGCGGCACCACGGTACTGTCGTCCTCCTTGATAAAATGCGAGAGGACATGCGCCTGAAGGTGGTTGACTTCGAGCAGTGGCAGCCCCAGAGCCTGCGACATGCTTTTGGCAAAGGAGACACCCACCAGCAGCGAGCCCAGCAGACCCGGGCCGCGCGTAAAGGCGACAGCGCTGAGCTGCGAAGGGGCCACATTGGCATTGCGGAGCGCAGCATCTACAACAGGCACAATATTTTGCTGATGAGCGCGCGACGCCAGCTCAGGCACCACGCCACCATATTGTTCATGGACTTTTTGCGAGGCGATGACATTGCTAAGGATGTAATCGTCGCGCAAAACGGCAGCGGAAGTGTCGTCGCAAGAGGATTCTATCGAAAGTATCAAAGACATAGATACAAGCCAATAATTCAAACTGCAAAGGTACTACATTTTTCTTATTCAAAAGACATTTTAGAGAGAAATAGATTTATTTTTTCTAAATAATTTGTTTTAGTTGGGGCTATTTGGAACTAAATGCGTATATTTGCATATTTTCTACGGGTGCTGACCAGCGGAGCCACATGAACTGTTGTGCAAAGATGCCGTTATAGCATAAAGCAAGGAATGTCAGCACGATAGCATTATATACGACGTATTTGAAAAAAGGTCTGAAGATAGGGATACGCTGCCTTATAGGCATATTATTGGCGCTATATATGGCGATAGCTTTGTTGTGCTCGTACAAGATACAGAGCATAGCCGGCAGCATAGCCAGCGAATATTTTACGCGCGAATGGGGCGGAAAAGTGGCGATAGGCACATTGCGAGTAAGCCCATTTACGGGTCTTACACTTGGCGACATCGAGCTGATATCGCCGACCAACGACACCATATTCTGCGGCAGACGCCTCTTAGTGAGGTTTAGCGGCAATCCGTTTCACGACAACGAGCTAAATGTAAACAAGGTAGTTATCGCCGACGCCTACTATCACTTGCAGATCAACCCCGACGGCATAAACCTGAAGTACATACCGCAATACTTCAAGAACAAGCGCAAAGACAAGCCCAAAAAGGAGAAGGAGAAAGGCAAGCCTTTTGTGGTTCGCACCAAGCAGCTGGTGCTGAACAACGTGGAGTACAAGATGGACTTGAAAGGCGAGTCGAAGGGCTACGAACACGGCGTAGACTACAAGCACCAGCACTACACCGGCATACGAGCAAGGTTTAAGGACGTGCGCGTGGAGGGTCCCAACATCAACTGCCGTATAGTGAAGTTCGCCGCCCACGAGCAATCGGGTTTCGAGCTTACCGACATGTCGTGCGATGCGACAGTAACACCCTATATCATAGCGGTGCGCGACATGGAGCTGAGTACCGGCTCCGGCACCCATCTGCTCTTTGACGCGCTGATGCGCTACGACCACTGGATGAAGCACTACACCACCTCGGTGATGCACGACATAACGTTCAAGAAAGGGTCGGTAGCATCGTTGCAAGATGCCGCCTACTGGGCACCGATGCTGTGGGGCTTCGACCAAAAGGTGTGGCTGACAGGCTACGCCTACGGCACCATCAACGACATCACAACCAACAACATGCACTTTGAGATAGAGGATCTCATAAGCTTTGATGTCAACGGCATAGTAAGAGGGCTGCCCAATATCGACACCACATATTTCGACGCTGCCGTAAACAACTTCAGCAGCTCCTACGCCTCGCTCAAAGGGTGGCACCTGCCCGAGCGCTGGCACTTTGGCGTGCCGGAGATAATGAAACCGCTGAGCAACATACAGCTAAAAGCCGAGCTGATAGGCACGCCGCAGAAATGCGTGGCAAGCGTAGTTGCCAATACCAACATAGGCAAAGTCGCCGCCAACCTCTCTACCGACTACAACGCCGCCACGCAGATGTACAGCTACAACGTCAGCGCACGTTCCGACAAAGTAGAGATAGAATCAATAGTTGAGAACGAATGGATGTCGCACACCGGCTTCAATCTATCGAGCACTGGCGAAGGACCGTCGATAAAGGATATGGCAGGCACCCTGACGGGCGAGCTAACCAACACCTGCATACGCGGCACCGTGATCAACAACACCAAACTAAACGGCAAATACCAAAACGACGAGGCCGACCTTGCCGTCAAAATCGCCGACCCGTCGCTTACCGTCGCCATGTCGGCAAGCATAGAACGTACAGGCGAAGACAACATCTACACCTTCGACGCCAACGTCAGCAACATCAACCTCACACGCCTGCATATTGTCCAGCACGACAGCGCCATACGCGCCAACAGCCACATACGCGCCAACGTAAGAGGCAAGACCATAGACGACTTGTCGGGTCAGCTGTCGCTCAACAACAGCACGTTGCAGATAGGCTCCAACAGCCTGCAGCTGCACAACATGCTGGCACTGTTGCAGGAGAAACACCATTACAAAAACATATCGCTGTCGAGCGACTGGCTGCGTCTTACACTTGAAGGCTATTTCAGCTATCCCGACCTGCCGGCAGTAGCACAACTTTTCTGCAACAGCTATCTGCCCAAATACATCAACCCTAACGCCAACAAGAGCGACGAGAGCGTCATAAGTCCAGACGTGTCGCTGATAGCCAACTGCAACTGGCACACCGACTACGACATCTTCAAGCCTATTGGCGGCGACCTATGCGTTGCACCCAACACCTCGCTAAACATGACATACAACGGCACCGAGTCGATGAAGATAGTGCTACGTTCCGACTCGATGGCGTTAGGCTCCTTGCAGCTTAGCGACATAGGCATCAACGGGCATAGCATGGGCAACAGGTACAGCTTACAAGGCGATATAGGAGCAATAAAGGCTGGCAGCATCAACATGATAGAAAACATGCGCTTGGGGGCAGACCTCAGTCCCGACGACACATATCTCAACATTACAGCCGACGGCAATTCTACAATAAAGATGCGCAACACGGTGCTGTCGATGGCGTTAAGCTGCAGCAGCGACGACGCCAGGCTACACCTTATCAACGGCAGTTTTGACGTGGCGGGCAAGCCCTGGACGATAAGCCTACCTAACGACATGCAAGTAAACCGCAGCGGCTTTGCCGTGCCAGAGCTGCATCTGTCGGACGGCACACAATGGATGCAGACCTCGCTGAATATAGACAAAGAGAAAGGTCGCGACATAAGACTAAAGTTCAACGACTTTGCCCTTTCGTGGCTCTCCGACCTGATGCTGCACAACACCGGCTTTAACATTGAAGGCGACCTCGACGGCTATTTCAACATTGCCACACAAGATTCGGCAGCAGTCCTGTCGGCACAGCTAAAAATTGCCGACTGCCAGATCAACGAATATCTACTTGGCGAGGTAGACCTGCTGTCGGACTGGCTGGCCAAAGAGCAGCGTCTTATCATTGACTTGCATACGCTTACACCGCGCGAAGCTGGCAACGTACAACCCCTTACCGCCACCGGCTACCTCGACCTCTCCAAGCATGGGCACAGCCCGACGATAGACATAGACTGCTCTTTCGACCACTTCCCTATCGAGGCCGTGGCGCCGGCGCTAACGTCGTTCGCCTACGACGTGGCAGGCGAGATATACGGAGGCCTGCACATTGGCGGCAGCCTGCAGCAGCCTGCATTAAAGGGCATGGCGTACATCAAAAAAGGGCGCATAGGAGTGGCAAGCACGCATGTGGTATACAGTGTTGACGACTCTGTACACATAACCGACAACGAGCTACTGCTCGACAACCTGATGATAACCGACCGCGAAGGCAACCATTGCGCCATCGACGGCACAGTGAAATACGGCAACGACGCGCACTGGCTCTTCAACCTTCAAGCACACTCCAACCGCATGCTGATATACGACATGCCCGACCAGAGCGACGGTCCTTCTGGCAGCATATACGCCTCGATACAAGGCACCATTGGAGGCAACTCACTACAACCCGTTATAGAAGCTTCAGCCCAGACATTGGAAGGCAGCAAGCTAACGATACCCATATCCGACCAAAAACAGCTGTCGGAGCAGAACTACATATCCTTCTACGAGCCGGCAGCCATAGGCACGCCATCGCGATCAAACAGCGAAAGGCGACAGACATCCACACCGATGAAAATAGACATCGACGTGGCTCTCACCCCCAACTTGCAGCTGCTGCTGCCCATCAACTTTCAACAGGTGTTTGTAGCCGTGCAGACTACGGGCTCCGGCAACATCAACCTGTCGCTGCGTCCCAACAGCACCATAAACTTTGCCGGCAACTACGAGCTGACGTCAGGCAACATAGCCTTGGACCTTTTCCAGCTTATAGCCACCAACTTCAGCATCGACGCAGGCAGCAGCATCGTCATGCCTGGCGACATCAACAACATACGCTTCGACATCAAGGCATCGCGCCCCGTGCGTGCCAACTTGGCATCGCTGATGGGAACATCGGTAGAGAGCGCCGCCCGCACAGTAACAGTAGACGACGTGATAGCCATCTCCGGCACGCCATCTACGCCGGAGGTGAAATTCGACCTAAGATTTCACAGCGCCGACAAGAGCGTGAGCGACGAGGTGGCAGGCTACATAGACTTCACCAACGAGCGCGAGGTGTTTACCCAAGCCATCTCGCTGCTGCTTACAGGCCAGTTCTCCAACACCTCTACCGAGAATGCAGGAGGCACCAACCTGCTCGACAACGCCTCGGCAGGCGGCTACAACCTAATGGCAGCATCAATAGGCAACATTGTCAACAACGTGATAAAAGGCGTAGACATCAACTTCGGCTACCAAGCCGAGACCGACCTCACCACCGAACAATTCGACGTAGACATACGCAAAGAGTGGAACAGGCTGTATTTTGAGACAACACTGGGCTACGGCGGCGAGGCGCGCCTGCTGAGCGAGGACGCCAACAACACAGCCACCAACCTTGTGGGCGACGTGCTGATAGGCTACAAGCTCAACCCTCGCCTGCACCTCTTTGTGTTCAACCGCACCAACACCAACGACTACACCCGCACCGAGCTGCCTTACAAACAAGGACTTGGCATAAAGCTTACACGCGACTTCGACAACTGGAAGACACTATTCAAAAAGAAATAACCACACAAACCAACACTATTCATGGGCAAAATTCCCAAACATCTATACACCTTGCTCCCCAACCTGTGCTTTGCACTGCTATTGGCACTATTCTACATGATATTCGGCATCTTCTACCGTCCGTCGTTTGGCTACGACACCGTAGAATGGGACAACAATGTAAACCTATGCATACCCATCATCAGCGCCATAGTGCTGGTGATAGCGTGTCTGTCGAGAAGCCTGATGATTGTTACCACCCGCAGCACGCGGCTTAGCGAGATGGGCTATCTGCTATGGCAGATAGCAGAGCTATTTGTCATAGTGCTGTTTGTAGACATGTTCGCCTCGCTATATTTCTACAAGAACTACTTCGACCTGCTGCCCACCATACTGCTCATAGCCGCCGCCATAGGACTCTTCCCCTATACCATCTTCTGGCTCTACATAGAGCGCGTGGAGCGCGACATACGCATTGCCGAAGCCCAGCAGACCATCATAACGCTACGCTCCAAGTCGCTAAATACCGAAGAGAACGTCATACGCTTTGTCGATGAAAAAGGCAACGCAAAACTGATGGTGCCGCTGAGCAAAATATATGTCATAGAGGCAGCAGGCAACTATGTGAACATAGCCTACGACGACAACGGCACACTGAAACGCTTTGCCCTTCGCAACACCCTGAAAGGCATTGAAACAATATGCACCGACACCGACCTGCAACGCTGCCACCGCTCGTACTACGTGAACATACGCAAGATAAAGCTGATAAAGAAAGACGCCGCAGGCACCTACGCCGAACTGCTGCACAACAGCCTGCCCGACGTGCCTATCTCCAAGAACTACGCAGCACAGATAGCCGAGAGCTTCTCTGCAATACCTATTTCACTGAAAGAGACTGCACAAGAATAAAAAAAACATCAACGAAAAAAAATGAAAAGAAGACTAACAATCCTGTCCTTTGCCCTAATACTGTCGATGTCGGCATGCTGCAACATTACCGACAACGACAGCAACAAAGTGTGGAAAGAGATAGACGCCGGCATATTCAAATGCTACAACCTTACATACAACAACGACAGCCTGTTTGGCGCTCCGCAAAACATATATTATATAGTAGTGCCCAAGGAGAACACCCACCTGCTGTCGTTTGCCTACGACACCCTGCTGACACAGACCTCGGAGCAGGCCGCACGCATAGACGCCATGGCTGCCATCAACGGGTCGGACTTCGACATGACATACGGCAACCCAGTGTGCTATCTGCGCATCAACGACACCATGCGCGGCATCAACGTGCCAGCAACACCAGTGACGAAATATAACAGCAAGAAAAAAAGATATGTAGTGGTACGCGAAGCCGACACCGTACATCGCAAATACTACCAATATGCCGCCATAGTCATTGACAAGGGCAAGATAAGCATCATAGTCCCCGACAGCGCGCGGCGCTACGAAGAGACACTGCCGCAAAGCAACATCATGACAGCTGGTCCCATGCTGATAAAAGATGGCAAGAAAGTGAAGCAACGTACCAACAAAGACTTTGTAAACCTTCGCCACAACCGTACAGCCCTGGGGCTGCGCGCCGACAGCTCGGTGGTGCTGCTGACAGCCGACGGACGTTTTAGCGACAAAGCCGACGGTCTCTCGCTGCCCGAACTGGCACACATCATGGACTCGATAGGCTGCGTCGACGCCATCAACCTCGACGGCGGCGGCTCCACGACCATGTATCTCAACCCATCTATCAACCCCGATGTCATATACCATACCGGCGTGCTGAACTACCCCTCAGACAACATGACCTTCGACCACGAAGGCGAGCGACATGTGAGCAACATTATCGTCATCAACAAACCAAAAGATAAATCAATAAATAATAAAAAGAAATAACTATGTATTCTATTGGAATAGACATGGGCGGCACCAATACCGACCTCGGATTAGTCAGCGAACAAGGCGCCATAGTAGAGCGCCGCAGCGTAAAGACCAACCAGTACACCAACTTTCCCATCTATGTGAAGGCTCTGGCCGACGCCATCAACGAGATGCTGCAAAAGCACGGCCTCGCCGCCGACGCACTCGAAGGCATAGGCATAGGAGCCCCCAACGCCAACTTCTACACCGGCTGTGTAGAGAACGCCATGAACCTGACCATGAAAGGCATCTTGAACTACCGCGAAGAGTTTGGCAAGTACTTTCCCACCCTGCCAGTGGCTATATGCAACGACGCCAGCGCGGCAGCCTACGGCGAGCATATCTACGGCGGTGCCAAGCATCTCAACGACTTTGTGCTGTTCACCCTTGGCACAGGCGTAGGCAGCGGCATAGTGTCGGCCGGCAAGCTGCTGCTCGGCACCAAAGGAGCCGCCGGCGAGCTGGGACATATACAGATAGTGCCTAACGGACGCCAATGCAGCTGCGGGTTGCGCGGCTGCGTGGAGGCTTACTGCTCGGCACGCGGCATCAAGCAGACCTACGCCGAGTTGCGCGCCGCCTACGACAGCCTGCACCGTGCCGACACCATAGAGCATACCGAAGGCTGGATAGACCACCACACTCCCCTGTGCGACATCAGCTGCCGCAACATTGGCGATGCTGCCAACGCCGGCGACCCCATAGCACGCGAGGCCTTCGCCATCACCGCCGACTATCTCGCCACAGCCATGGCTACCGCAGTAGCCTTCAGCGCACCACAGGCCATATTCCTGATGGGCGGCCCAGTAGAAGCCGGCGCACCACTGATGGAGCCTCTGCAAGTAGCTTTCCGCAAGCACCTGCTGTACACCTTTGAAGGCACTTGCACCATACAGCGCTCGCAGATGAACACCAACGACGTGGCCATACTCGGCGCTTCGGCACTTATCAAAATGATTGTTTAACCGTCAACCCCACTAATGCAACAAGAAAAAATTATCTCGTTACAAGAGGTCGACTACTCCCAATTCTGGGGTGTCAACGACAAGCTGCTCGACTTTGTAAGGCTGCTGTTCCCCAAGCTGAAGCTTGTAGTGCGAGGCGAGATGCTCAAGATAGTAGGTCCTGACGACGACGTGGCCCATTTCG
>JAZRVD010000011.1:0-7319 GCA_045598945.1 Bacteroidales bacterium
AAGTTCACTTTTTCGGAATGACTCTTCATACTCTTTGTACAAATCGAACTCTGTGAATAAAAATGTTTGGGTTAATTCAGAAATTTGTTGTACTTTTGCCATGTCGATTATTTTTCGATTCCCCCAAAATAGGTAATTTAGAACAATTTGGGGGATTTTTTGTTTTACAATGCAAAGATACAACTTTTTTATAACATTGGCAATCAGAAAATTAAAATAATTTTATTCAATTAGCGACATTCCCTATTTAGGGCACTATTGGATTAAGTGTAAGAATCGTTTTTCCCATGTAAAATTTCAGATGATGTAAAAGGTGTCTCGAGTTCGAGTTTTTTTAGTTTCGACATTTGGTGGAATTATTCCTGCGTGTTCATTCCAATGGCATCACCGTTACAGGCACCGACAACCAGAGGGTAACGGTATACAACGTGCAGGGCATGCCCGTAGCCACGCAGCAGCGCTGCCCCGTCCCCTCTACCGGCATCTATTTCGTGCAGGTGGGCGACAGCAAGGCCCAGCGTGTGGCCATGCTCCGTTAGTATATCTATCATAGGGTCAGCTGATTGACATTACAACAGCAAAAGGCTGCATCGCAGAAGATGCAGCCTTTTGATATGATATTGCCTGTCGGGCACAAAGAAGCTGTTTTGGTTTTATTCAAAGAATTTATTAAGCATTATTCGGATAAGATGCAATTGAGTCATAGTTGCTGTAGGCTTCGTAAAGTAGTTGAAACCTGATGTCAGGATTTTAGCAATAATTCCGGCCGCTCTAACTCTTCCACTAATTTGTCAACTATCGTGCAAGGCTTGTGGGCTGCATAGTTGGTGCTTGTATACATTCTACGAAGCTGCCGAGCGAAGCGCTTGGCCAGGTCCTCGCGACCGTACTGCTGAAGCAGTCTGTATATATCTGGATTTCCTTTCCGGTACTCAAAGCTGTCATCACCCATCTTCTTGCGAAAGGCATCTTGCAATTTGTCAATGTAGGCTTCGCGTCCAATGCCTGTGTCGAGATACTCAAAATGCAGATAGTACCAGAGTTCAAAGGCTTCATTCGTCCAGGCACTTTGAAACCCCAGCTTGTGAGCTTTCTTGATGGCATCGTTGAAGTCGTCGAAGTCATCTTTGTCAAATACAATCCACACGCGGTCAAATGACATTGCATTTTTACATTCCAGTTCTTGCTTTATTTCCAAAGTCCTGTCAACCAGAGCCACCGTTGCCCTGCCTTCACCTTCAATAGTTACCTCACGAATGGTTGAGATATAGTTCTTGATTAGTGCCTCAAAGTAGTGTGGCTCGGTCTTGGCACCTTCACACACTATCAGGAAGCGCACCAGTTTTTCACGAACGTTCTCCTTGCGTTTCTTAGAGGCTTTGGCTTCTCGGTGTTGCTGCCTAAGCTTTGCGATTTCTTTTTTTCTCGAATATCCCATAGCAATATTCTATTTACCAATAAAAGGTATAGCACCATACCGCCCGCGAATATAGTCGCGCTTGATATCTCGGTCATTACGAACCTTTTTTCCATCTTCATCCTTGAACTCCACAAGTGAGTAGATGTCTGTAGATTCTACTTCGTCCTTCTCTGCAAACCAGATTTGGTCACGACGAACAATCTCCAAATCAAGTAAATTGGTGTCATGTGTGGCAAAGACAAGCTGTGCTCCGCGACTGTTTTTCTCTGAATCCATAAACAGGAGTGCAATGTTCCGCGTCAGTAGCGGGTGCAGTTTTGCATCCAGTTCATCCACAATTAGCGTCTTGCCTTCGTTCAAGGTGTCAAAAATAGGTCCTGAAATCTCAATCACTTTCTTTGTTCCCGCTGACTCCATCTGGTTCTTGTGGAAATTACGCTCACCAATCACAAGTCCATGCTCATCATATACATTATGAGTAGTAATCGGTTCGACGAAACTACCTGTAGCTATGTCTTTTTCCAATTGTGACCTTATCGTCTTGGGGGCGCTATCTAAAGCCTCTTTGGGAATATCAACTTTTTTGACCGAGAAATGGGAAAAGCCCAGTTGCAGAGTTTTGAAGAACTCCTGAGCTTGATCTGCTCCATTCAAATGTTCCAAAAACATTCTGAGCGTAAAGGCTTCGTAGTCTTCGCTGTCTATTCCAGACAGTACATTGCATTCACCAAACCAGCCCATTATCGAATTGGACTTCTTACCCTTCAGTTGAGCGATGAGTGAAAGGAAGAGACGATTCGAGTTGGTCAAATCTTCTTTCCCGCGACCTTCAGGGAATCTTTTCGCTGACACTTCAATGATGTCTCGTGAGCGCATAAAGAGTTCGTACTCTTTCTCTCCAAACCGCTTCTCATAAAGCCATTCAGAGATGATGTCGGTTTTATTGTATTCGTAACCGTAGCGATAAAGCGCATCATCTTTTATAAACTGTATCTCAAACAACGTGGGTTGTGAGTCAGAGTCTTCATCCAATGCAAAAGGGTCATAAGGTAGCGCATCGCCCTCATTCAAGCGCACGGAACGTCTGACCATGCTTCGCATAGTAGATATAGCCTGAATGAAATTACTCTTGCCTCCAGAGTTTGCACCATAGAAAACTGCCAACGGAAGCAATTTGTACTTGCCCTTGTTGATGACAGACTCTTTATGTTCTTTTATGGAACTCGCCTCCATGCTGAACGTTCGTTCCTGTTTGAAAGAGCGATAGTTTTTGACTGTGAAATTTGCCAGCATATCTTAATTTTTTTTGTGCAAAGATACCATTATTTTTTGATATAGATGATGAAATGTGAGAAAATATCTCGCATTTTAGTAGGCTCTGTGTATTTTTGTGCTTGAAGTGGTGTGTAATGCGAAAATTTTACATTTTTGTGTGTTTTGGTTTTGTGGTGGTCTTCCGCCGTTAATGAAAGGGTGTTCGGCAACTTTGATTGGCAGTAATGTTTTCTAAGGCTGTAAGAATGTCTCTGGGATACAAGCCATGGGCACTACGGACCTTGTGCTGTCATCAGATGCTTTCGGCGAAATGTCTAACAACATACCTGTTCCCTCTATTTCGTGCAGGTGGGCGACAGCAAGGCCCAGCGTGTGGTCATGCTCCGTTAGTACATCTATCATAGGGTCAGCTGATTGACATTACAACAGCAAAAGGCTGCATCGCAAAAGATGCAACCTTTTGATATTATATTGCTTGTAGGATACTAATAGATAAGAATTGTTTTTGTGTAAAATCTCAGGTGGTGTAAAAAAAGAGGCTCGTATACGAGCCTCTTTTTTCTTTGTTCGACAATCGGTGGAACTATTCCTGTGTGTTCTTTTCGATAGCCAGTTTGCCGCGGTAGTAGCCGCATTCGGGGCATACATGGTGATACATTACAGGTGCGCCGCAGTTGCTGCATGTCGTCAGTTGAGCGGTCTCCAATTTGTCGTGCGTTCTTCTCTTTGCCGTTCTGGTCTGTGAGAATCTGTGTTTTGGATGTGGCATAATTAATTAGTATTTATTATTATTATTTTTTCTTTTTTGTATGGCGACTCTCGCTCTTCTCATTCTCCCGTCAGGTTCTTAAGCTGCTCCCAGCGGGGGTCTATCTCGTGGCTCTCTTTGCTGCTCTCGTTGTCGCTCAGCCGTTTCAGCATGTCGGCGTTGCATGTCGGGTCGCCGTTCTCGTCGTCGGGGTGCACTCTTTGCAACGGCATGGCTATGAATACATATTCGTAGAGCCATTGTGCAAGGTCTATCTGGTACTCGCTGTCGGGTATCTCTATCACGTCTTCGTCGTCGGTTGTCCTGTACTCTTCTATCTTCTCGCTTACCATTCGGAATGTCAGCAGATGGCTGCCGGAGATGTCAATGTCCAAGTCGTCGAGACAGCGGTCGCACACCGTGTGTATCGTGCCGTTAAATGTGCATTGCAGCAATAATATTCTCTCTTTTTTCTCTAATTGTACGTCAAATTCTACCTCGCCATGCTGCAATTCTTCATTTTCGAACCTTTCAAAGAACGTGTCATCAAGGGTGTAGTGGTAATCGTAAGTACCTGATTTTAATCCACTAAACTGTATGATTGTGTCGGCTCTGTCTGGCATTTTTACACTCTTATTGAGTTTGCAAAGATAATATTTTTTTTTGATGTGGCAAAACAGTTTTTTATATATCTTTTGTTTGTTGTCTGTCGAATGCCATGTGGGTTACATGATGTTGCGTGGCATAGTGGGGTGGGGTAGGGCTATTCGTCGCTGGTCTCTGATATGAACTGGCGGTAGGCGGAGAAGGTGTTGGCGCGCGATATGCATCCGAGGTAGTTGTTCTGGTCGTCGATGACTATAAGGTTGTAGCGGTTGCCTACGCGGAATTTGTTTACCACGTCGATAAGTCTGTCGCTGTTGCGCACTATGTCGCCTTCCGACAGTGGCCGCATCAGCTGTTCTACTCCGTAGGTGTCGTAGAGGTTGGGCTGGAACATTATCTGGCGCACGTCGTCCATGTGTATGGCGCCGAGGAATTTGTCTTCGTCGTCGAGCACGGGGAATACGTTGCGGTGCGAGTATTTGATGGCTTCTATAAGCTGTCGCAGCTTGTCGTCGTGGCGTACTATCACGAAGTTGGTCTCTATGAGTTTGCTCATGTCCATAAGCTGCCATGCCGAGTGGTCTTTGTCGTGGGTGAGCAGGTCGCCGTGCTTGGCGAGTTTGCGGGCATAGATGGAGTGTTTCTCGAAGGGGTTGACGCAGATGTAGCTGACCACTACGGTTATCAGCAGTGGCGCCATGAGGGCGTAGCCGCCTGTTATCTCGGCAATGAGGAAGGTGGCCATCAGCGGTGCGTGCATCACGCCGGTCATCACGCCGGCCATGCCTACGAGGGCAAAGTTGGCGGCGCTTTGCGTAGGCAGGCCTATCTGGTTGGAGAGCAGCGCGCAGAAGTATCCGCTCAGTCCGCCTACTATCAGCGATGGGCCGAAGGTGCCGCCCACGCCGCCGCTGCCTATGGTTGTTGCAGTGGCTATAGGCTTGAGGAGTATCAGTATGGCTATGATTGTCAGCACGGCGTAGGGGTTGTCGTGTAGCGAGTGGTAGATGCTGCCGTCGAAGAGCTGCTTGTTGGTGCCTCCAAGCATCTCTACGATGGGGGCGTAGCCTTCGCCAAAGAGTGGGGGGAAGAGGAATATAAGTACGCCAAGCGTCAAGCCGCCGGCGAGGACTCTGATCAGCGGATTTTCTATCTTGCCGAAGATATGCTCCACCTTGTCGGTGCTTCTCAGAAAGTATATCGACGTTGCGGCGCAGACTATGCCAAGCACTATGTAGAATGGTATCTGTGTCAGCTCGAAAGGCTCTACAACGTGATAGGCGAACTGCACCTCGGTGCCCATCATAAAGTAGGCTATTGTGGAGGCTGAGATGGTAGACAGCAGCAGCGGTATGGCTGACGTCTTGTTGAGGTCGTACATCAGCACCTCTACAACAAAGAGTATGCCTGCGAGTGGCGCCTTGAAGATGCCTGCTATGGCGCCTGCCGCACCGCAGCCAAGGAGCATCTTTATCTGTCGTGGCTGAAGTTTGAAGAGCTGGCCGATGTTGGAGCCTATGGCGCTGCCTGTCGAGGCTATGGGCGCTTCGAGTCCTACGCTGCCGCCAAAGGCCACTGTCAGGGTGGAGGCTATCATGGCGTTGTAGGTGTTGTTGACGGGCAGTATGCCGCCTTTGCGCGAGATAGACAGCAGCACTGCCGGTATGCCATGCCCGATGTTGCCTTTGATGATATATCGTACAAAAAGCACCGTCAGCGCTATGCCGGCCATGGGGAAGGCGAGCATGAGCAGGTTGCTGCCGCTAAAGGCGTTGACGCCTATGTTTATAAGCCATTTGTTGGTAACATGTACCAGCGTTTTCAGCACTACGGCGGCAAATCCGGTTAGCAAACCTACCAAGATGCTGAGACCCATAAAGGTCGCGCTGTCTTCGACATGCTTTAATCGCCAGATATGTAATTTTTTGTGTTTCACTATGCTATTATTTTCTGTGAGGATAATAAACATCGAGCTATTATCTTTTTCCCGGATAGATGCCTCGGTGTGTTTTTCTCAAAAAAATAAATAGCAAAAATACGAAAAAAAACTATCTCTCGTTTTATTATTTTTAATATTACGTCTCATGATGAAGTTTTCTACCATTATTCCCCTCTTTTCTGTTGTCTTGCTTGCCTCGTGCGTGTCGTTGGGCAAATATGAGGATCTTCAATCAAGCCACAACCGTACAAAGAAAGAGCTAAACGTCGCCAGACAGGAGCTGCAGGCCATGCGCGACGAGAATGCCGAGCTTGTAAGACAGAACCAGGCCATGTCGCTCGGTCTTGGCGAGATGACCGCCGCCAAGAATGATGCCGACGATAAGGTTAAGACGTTGACAACAAGTCTCGAAAGTTTGCAGCATCGCTACGACACCACTATGGAGAGCTATGTGCGTCTGCTGTCGGGCAAGAACAGGGACCTCAGCAAAGCCAACGACCTGCTGGCGTCGCGCAACAAGGAGCTCGCCGAGAAGGAGGCTGCTTTCAAGAAGCGCGAAGCCGACCTGAAGGCGCAGCAAAAGGAGCTGCAGCTCAAGCAGAAGGCGGCAGAAGATGCCCTCGCCGCCAAGGAGGCTGAGATAGAGCAGGTGCGTCAGACGGTAACAAATGCCCTGGTAGGCTTTACCGACAAGGGGTTGCAGATAGAGACGCGCGATGGCAAGGTGTATGTCTCTATGGCAAGCAAGCTGATGTTCGCTTCGGGCAGCTGGACGGTGTCGAAAGACGGCATAGAGGCTATCAAGGAGCTGGCAAAGGTGCTGGAAGAGAACACCGACCTCAACGTCATGGTGGAGGGGCATACCGACGATGTGGCTTTCAAGGGCTCTACGGCTGTCAAGGACAACTGGGACCTTAGCGTGATGCGCGCCACGGCTATTGTCAAGCTCTTGTTGCAGTATGGCGAGACTATCGACCCTGTACGTGTCGAGGCTGCTGGTCATGGCCCTTATATGCCAAAGGCTGACAACGCCACCGCCGAAGGCAAGGCTCAAAATCGCCGTACAGAGATTATCATCACCCCCAAGATTACAGAGCTTCTCGATATGATAGAGAAGTAGCGCCGCCTTCAATTTTTTGTAAATAAAGAATACCGTTTATGTACCCCTATACAGAATGGCACTAAACACGACGTTTTCATGCTTTTTTTTTGAAATAATCCATAAAACCCAATATTATGGTTGCACAAAAAAAATAGCGTTATATAAATTATAAACTTTTTCTAAAAAAAAACTTGTATATATTATTATAAATATGTATTTTTGTATAGTG
>JAZRVD010000012.1:0-11886 GCA_045598945.1 Bacteroidales bacterium
GAGCCCCGACACACGGCTGTCGTTTTTGATGATAAGCCCGGCACCGATAAAGCCTACGCCGGTAAGCACTTGAGCGGCAATACGTCCCGGGTCGCCGTTGATGAGGTCGAGGTTGTGCTGGCAGATATATATCGAGGCCAGCGTCGCCAATGTCGACCCCATGCATATCAGTGTAAAGGTGCGTATGCCTGCGGGGTGGTTGTGCGCCTCGCGCTCTATGCCTATTATCAGGCCAAGCAGCAGGCTTATGCCAAGGCGCAGAATGGCTATGTTTTCGGTTATCTCTATGGGACTGGTAGGTTGCATGGTGTGTGTGGTTGTATGTCGTTTGTCTTGCAATAGCCGTTTTCTCGACTCGGCATGGTGAAAGTTTTGTTTTCCCTCTGTTCTCGGCTTGTTGAAGATAGGCTACTATGTGGGTCTTGCAGGAATGTGTCGGTTAAGAAATTTTTGCAAAAGTACAGATTTGTTTTGATATAAAATGTTTTCTATGTATGATACACAAAGTTTTAACATTTTGAGCCATCTCTTGCGTCATTCTGTAGCCATGGCGGTGGAGAGGTGCGAGAGATGATGGTGGATAGGGTGTAAGGTGTTGTGATACTGTGTTGTAGGTGCGTGTGTGGTATAGAGTGATGTGGTACAAAAGCCGTGGTATACGGATATAAAAAAAGCAAGACGGCACACACGGTGTGTTGTCTTGCTGCTGCTGTGCGGATAGGGGGACTCGAACCCCCACGGCTTGCACCATTAGATCCTAAGTCTAACGCGGCTACCAATTACGCCATATCCGCTTGTCCGTTTCGGCGTGCAAAAGTACAATCTTTTTTTCATTTGTGAAGAATAATTGAAAAAAAAAACGGATATTTGCATGTTAAAAGTATATATTGGGTGGGTGTAATGCGATGTATATCAGTGTATAAGAAAGATGATGCAAGTGTTTGCCGAGAGGTGGAAGCGTGTATGAAAAAAGCTTGCTAAAAGGTAGCAGTTTGTTTGTAACAATCTATTTTGGAGCAGTGATGCTGCTCTTAAAATCGTTAATATCAGTATTATGAACATGATGATTACTATGAACCTGCTGATGGGTGCAGGTCTGCTCGACATCTCAAATGGTTGGAAGACGGCGATAATGATTGTCGCTATTATCTTGGTGTTCTGGTTTTTCCTTATACGTCCGCAAAGTCAGCAGCTGAAAAAGGAACAGGAGTATCGCAATGGCTTGAAGCGTGGCGACAAGGTGATGACATCGAGCGGCATACATGTTACTGTGATGAACATCGACGGTGGCGAGGCCTTGGTAGAGGCTGCTCCCAACGTGCGTTTCAAGGTGCATGCTGCCACGCTGACGCCTATACCGCAATATAAGGAGTCGAAGTAGTATAGAAGTGTCTCTGTTGCCCGATGGTGGCGAGGAGACGCTTTTTTTTTAATCTATCAATCTATGGGCAGGTTGGCGACATCGTGGAGGCTGTTTGTCTCGTTTCTCAAGATAGGCATGTTTACCTTGGGAGGCGGCTATGCCATGATACCCCTCATGCAGCGCGAAGTGGTGGAACGCCACGGATGGCTCACAGAAGAGGAGTTTATGGACCAGATGTCCCTGTCGCAGGTTATGCCAGGCGCTTTTGCCGTCAATATGGCCACGGCTATAGGCTACCGACAGGCGGGGTGGATAGGCGGCTTGTCTGCCGTGGTGGGCAACGTGGCTATGCCTATATGCGTCATAGTGCTGCTGGCAATGTTTTTTCGCTGCTTTAGAGACAACAGTGTGGTGGAGCATATCTTTATGGGCGTGCGGCCTGCCGTGGTGGCGCTGATAGCGGCGCCTGTGGTGAAGATGGCGCGCAGCGCCGGGCTGACATGGCGCAACGCGTGGATGCCCGTAACGGCGGCGCTGCTTATATGGCTGTGGGGCGTAAGCCCTATTGTCATACTGCTGGCGGCGGCTGTTGGCGGAGTGGCTACATATTGGCTAAGAAGGAGATAGACGGTATGATGTTTGCAGAACTTTTGCTGGTGTTTCTAAAGATAGGCATATTCACCTTTGGCGGCGGATATGCCATGGTGGCGCTGATACAGAGCGAGGTGGTGATGAATCACGGGTGGCTGACGCTGCAAGAGTTTGCCGACATACTGGCTGTGAGTCAGGTTACGCCTGGCCCTTTCGGCATCAATGTGGCAACGTATACGGGCTTTACGGCTGTTGTCAATGCAGGGTACAGCAGTGCCATTGGCGTGGCAGGAGCTGTGATGTGCAGCGTGGCTGTAATAGCGCTGCCGTGTCTGCTGATGATAATGGTGCTGCGGGTGCTGCGTCGTGTGGCAGGCAACGAGATGATGCAGCATGTGATGCAGATGGCACGTCTGGCGGTGCTGGGATTGATAGCCGCCGCCGCGCTGCTGCTGGTAGGCGGCGAGAGCTTTGGCGTGGTGGGATGGAACAAGCGTTTTGTGGTAAGCGTGATAGTCTTTGTGGCGGTCTTTGCCCTTTCGGTAGCGCCCAAGGAGATGAAGGTGGGCAGATGGAGGCTCTCTCCGCCGTCGCCGATAGTGCTTATAGTGCTGGCAGGCATAGTGGGCTTGCTGGTATATTGATAAAAAAGATACTGTATCGTGAAAATATTGCATACAAGTGAATGGCATGTTGGGCATCAGCTCTGTGGCTTCGACCGTGCTGCAGAGCATGATAGCTTTTTTAGCCAGCTGAGCGCCATCGTTGAGAAAGAACGGCCTGAGGTGCTGGTGGTGTGTGGCGACGTGTATGACAGCGGCAAGCCGTCGCTGACGTCGCGCAGCCAGTGCCGCACTTTTCTGTTGTCTATGTGCCAGCGCTACCCGGATATGGCTATCGTCGTTGACGGCGACGTGGCGGCAGATGTGGACGATAGCATCGGGTCTATGTATATGATAGGGAGAATAGCCTATACGGCAGACGGCGCGATAGATGTAGACCGTCATATAGTGGAGGTCAAGAATGTTGTGGGCGAGAGTGTAGGCTATGTGGTAGCTATACCGCACATTGCGGAGAAAGCGCTGAAGGATGGCTGCGCCCAGGGCAGGCTGTCGCCTTTTCAGCAGGTGCTTGGCGCCGTGGCGTTGCGCAACAAGGAGCATCTGCCGGTGGTGCTGATGGCGTGTCAAAGGATAGAGAGTGCGGAAGATGGTGGCAGTGGCGGCGACGCTATTGCACAGAGCGTGATAGGCGACGGCTACGACTACCTGGCGCTTGGCGGAGTGCATACAGCCCAGATGCTGGCCTCCAGCACGCCGGTGGCATGCTATGCCGGCAGTCCGTTGTCGCTGACTTTCGACGAGGGCGGGCGTCATAGCGTGTCGGTGGTAACGGTAAGGCATCATCGTCCTCCAGTGGTGGTGCGTAGAGACATCGTTAACAAAAGTCCGTTGCTGACCGTTCCAGCCCAGCCGGCATCGTTTGGCGAGGCGCTTGAGGCATTGAGGTCGTTAGACGCCTTGTCGTGCTATGTGAGGCTGAATATAAGGGACAGCGAGCCGTTGCCAGCAGACAGCAACGAGCAGGTAGAAGAGGCGATAGCAGGCAGGAAAGGTATATGCTATTGCGGATGCTGCAGAGGTGTGCAGAGATATGACAACGCGACGACAGAGGCTGAAGGGAACGGCGCTATAGATGTCATGGATGTCTTTGAACGGTATTATATGCAAAAAAACGGCTGTGAGCCAGCACAGTGGATAAAAGACTTGATGGACGAGGCACTCGGCAACATCGACGACAAGGCATGAGTGTCATGCACTTGTACTTACACCAGATAAATAGACAATAAGGTATGGTAATAAAGCAATTAAAGGTTAGAAACATAGCTTCGGTAGAGGAGGCGACGATAGACTTCACCTCCAAGCCATTGAACGATGCGCAGCTGTTTATGATAACGGGTGATGCTGGCAAGACTATCCTGTTGGATACTATATGTCTGGCGTTGTACGGCACCACGCCAGCCCTTAGCGACGAGCGACACGGCATGGCTGTCGACCAGCAGTACGACGCCGCCAGCTTCGACCCACGACACCTCATGCGTCGTGGCAGCCGCGAGGCGAAGGTGGAGCTGACTTTCCTCGACGACACTGAATGTCTCTGCACGGCAACGTGGAGCACGGGGCTGTGTCGCGACAACACCTTTAGAGATGTTGTGCACACACTGCATACCCCTTCGGGCGTTATAGAGAACGAGCAGGTGAGGCATTATATCTGCGAGACTATGGGTATGGATATCGACGAGTTCTGCCGTGTGGTTATGCTCGAACATGGCATGTTCTCAAAATTTCTGCGATGCCGGGAGGAGGAGCGGTCGATTATCTTCAACCAACTTATGCGTACCGACAAGTACGCCAATGTGGGAGCCATGGTGGCTAAGATGTGCAACGACAAGCGCGACGCCTTGAGACGGCAGACCTTGCATATAGACGCCTACGCCATACTCTCCGACGACCAGCGCAAGGAGATGAAGGAAGAGATAAAGCTGATGCAGACAACCATAGAGCAAGACGACAAGAAGTGGCATGACGCAGACGCAAAGATACAGTGGATGCAGGATGACACCCATCTGCACGACGAGGAGAACAAGGTGCAGGCAAGACTGGCACAGATTGTTGATGTCCGCACCTCGCAGCGTTTTCAAGCCGAAGAGCGCTTTATCTCGGAGTGGCGTCTCACCAACGAGGCAAGGGTGTGGTACGGCGAGCTGCATAAAGCCATGCAGCAGCAGCAGGTGGTGCAGCTGTCGCTGACAGAGGCCACCGCGCGGTACGACGACCTTATGTCGGGATATATGGCACTCAACGAGTGGATACACAATGCCGGAGTGGCGTTGGGACAGATGCAGCAAGAGCATACTTTGGACAAGAACAATATAAATATATACAACAACATCTCGGCAGTGCAGATGCAACTCGACGCCATAAAGCTGTACAAGTTCGACGAGCAACGGCTAAAGCAAGAGAGCAACGAAATAATGATACAGCTGCCGCAGATAAAGAAAGATGTAGACTCTGCGTCGCAGCAGCTGAAAAGCACTGCCGACGACTTGCAGCGTCAGCGTCAGAAAGTTCTCAACAGCAGCGCCGACTACCAGTCGCTGCACCCTGAGACATTGGCTGGCGAACAGCAGCGCCTCTCGCTATGGCTGCAACGCATATCGCTGGCAGAGCGACTGCTCTATCAGCTCGACGAGACGGTAACACGGTGCGACACAGTGTCGGAAAAGCTGCAAGAGTGCAGCAAGCAGATATCCATGCTTGAGAGCCAGATTTTCGAGCAGGGCCACCGTGTGGAGGAGTCGTACACCATAGTGCAGGAGGTTAAGCGCCTCTATGACATCACGCGTATCAACGTAGGCAACGAAGCTCGTGTGCTGCGTGCCCAGCTCAAGGTGGGCGACACATGCCCCGTGTGCGGCGCACGTATCGACAAGCTGCTGGTGGAAGACGAGCTGATGCGTGCCTTTGAACCCTACAAGCGCAACTGCGAAGAAAAAGAACGTCTGTGGAATGAGGCGCGGCAGGTCTACGGCGTGTTGAAGCACCTCTACGAGAACAGGAAAAACGTTGAGCTGCCATGTCTTCAAAACGAGTTGCAAGAGCTGCAACAGACTCTTGCCACACTGCATCAGCAAGCATGGCAGGCATGTCGCGACCTTAATATCGACATACCTGAGCCTACACATGCCTTCGCCAAGCTATGCCTTACCACAGTCTTCGACCAAAGGCAGCAATGCCTTCATCAGCAATCCGACCTCGTGCAGCGGCAAGCCAATGTGTCGGCTTTGCAAGAGACTCTCAACCAGCAGGAAAACGACTTGACACAGTACACCGAGATCATGGGCAAGGTGCAAAACGCTCTAAATAGCGCGGTACTACGTCTCGAAAACGCCGAGGCACACCGGCAGCTTATCGACAGCCAGATAAACAAGAACGCCGTCTTGATGGAAGACACCTGCAAGGCACTCAACGCCGTCTTTGGCAACGGCTTCTGGTTCGCCGAATGGGAGAAGAACCCTACCGAGTTTACTGCTATATGGGTCGAACGGACAAAGAGCTTCAACGCTCGACAGCAAGAGCTCGCCTACAGAGAGTCGGTGCTGACAACCAATATGATGGTGCAGGAACATGTCAACAAGTTTATCAAAGACGTGCAGACACTCTTGCCAGCATGGGGACGCCGCCAGGTGGCGGCACCGCATCCGGTAGAGGAACTCGATGTGCAATGGGCGTCGTTGGCATTCGACACGGCAAATATCGCCGCCAACGACAAGGAACTCTCGCAACGTATCGAACAGCTTCAAGGTCAGTTGAGGGTGTTCTTGTCCGAACATCCAGAGGTCAACCTCGACAGACTCTCAGGCTATTCGCAGCAAAACTTCGACAATATCAACGCTTTGCACGAGGAGTCTGATAAGCAGTATATTCAATGTCAAGGTGTGCTGAATGCGGTACGTCAGCATATCGCTGAGCATGCCAACCTCAAGCCTGTCGACCTGCAAGGCGGAGAGACGATAGACTACCTGCAACAGTTCTGCAACGATCTGCAACGCAAGCGCGACAATTTCAACGCACTTTGCGGCAAGATACAGAATCGTCTCGACGACGACAGCGAAAATCGCAAGCAGGTAGAACGTGAGCAGCGTGTGGCGGAATCGTTGAACAACGACTTCAACAAATGGAAGGTGTTGTACAACATTGTCGGCACCAGCAATGGCGAAAGTTTCCGCCATATAGCTCAGAGCTACCTCCTCGACGGACTGCTGCGAGGAGCCAACGAGCAGCTGCAGACTCTCAATAATCGCTACCGTCTGAGTCATGTCCCCGATACGCTCAGCCTTAGCCTTGTAGACACCTATCAGCCCGGAGTATTCACTCCCGTCGAGCAGCTGGGCGACGCCGAAGTGTGGATGGTGTCTATGGCTCTGTCCCTCGCCATGGCGTCGGGCAGATCAGGCACCAGCGTCGACACCATGTTAGTCGACGAAGGCACCGTGTCGCTTAAGCCCGACGAGGCAGACCGGGTGATGCAGATGCTCCAAAGAGTGCAGACGTCGCAAGACAAGCGACTCGGCATAGTCAGCAAGGCGGACTATCTTGTCAAAAACATTCCTGTCCACGTGGAAACAGTACGTCGCGACGCTAACAGAAGCACAGTAAAGGTAGTAGAACAGAAAAACAAGAGATAGAACAATGGTGGATATTCGCAACCTGCAAGCATACGCAGAAGATAACCGTATAGAGGCAAAGAAAGCCAGAAATAACATACCAGCCAGTATCTGGGAGACATATTCGTCGTTCGCTAATACCGATGGAGGCATTATACTGCTTGGAGTTGAGGAAAACGCCGATCACACATTGAGGGTGGTAGGTGTAGAGGACGCTCACAAGATGCAAGCCGAATTCTGGAATATGGTAAACAATAGGCAGAAAGTCAATCTCAATATACTAACCAATCGCATGGTTGAAGTTCAGGAATATGACGGCAAGCAGCTTCTTGTAATCTCTGTCCCCAAGGTTGATAGAAAGCAACGACCAGTCTATGTGGGTCTCGACCCAATGAAAGGCACTTACCGTAGAAATTTTGAAGGCGACTACCTTTGTACTGTCGACGAGGTGTCTGCTATGTATCGCGACGCTTCTGTCAGCAGTATCGATACTAAGGTGCTAAAGATGATGGATATGACGGTGTTAGATATGGATACTGTTCATCGTTATCGCAATCGCTTCAAATTGTTTCACAACAATCATGTGTGGAACGATGAAGAAGATGAGGTCTTTCTGCGACGCATAGGTGCTATGGCTGTTCACGAAGAAGACATGCTCTTCCATCCTACGGCGGCGGGCTTGTTAATGTTTGGTAGAGAGTACGACATTGTGCGTGAGTTTCCTGATTATTTCCTCGACTATCAAGAAAAACTTTCCGAAGGCACTCGTTGGACGCATCGCATGGTCTCCACATCGGGCGACTGGAGTGGCAACCTCTATGATTTCTTTTTCCGTGTCTATCCGCGTATCACTGCCGATCTCCCTGTTCCTTTTATCACAAAAGGTATAGACCGTATCGACGATACCGAACTGCATCTGGCATTACGCGAGGTGCTGCTGAACACTTGTGCTCATGCCGACCATTATGGACGACAGGGTATAGTGATCGTAAAGACCTTGAACGAGATTACAATATCTAACCCTGGAAATATTAGGATAGGACTAAAGGCTGCTTTGGTTGGTGGTGTGTCGGACCCTCGCAATGTTACTATTATGAAAATGTTTGCATTAATAGGTATTGGCGAGCGTGCAGGTACAGGCATACCAGAGTTCATGAAAACATGGCAAACTTTTGTTGGATTCACTCCATCGTATAGCATCTATCTCAATCCTGAAAGAACAAGGTTGGTTATTCCATATACGTTTGCTGCATTGCAGCAGGCAGGAGAAAAACTATCAAAGTTAATAATCCAGTCCACATCAGACACTCCCCAGTCCACATCGCAGTCCACATCAGACACACCCCAGTCCACATTGCAGTCCACATCAGACACTCCTCAGTCCACATTAGATACCCCCCAGTCCACATTAGACATCCTTCAGTCCACATCGCAGTCCACATTAGATGCCACCCAGTCCACATTGCAGTCCACATTAGACACCCCTCAGTCCACATTAGATGCCTCCCAGTCCACATCGCAGTCCACATTAAACACCCCTCAGTCTACATTGTTTGACGAATTGTCAGAAACGGCAAAGGAGATATTAGAGATTATAAAGGAAAATCCGAAGATAACGTATAGTGAAATAGCGGTGGCGACAGGAAAAGCTCGTAGTGGCATATCGAGGCATATAAAGCGCTTGCAAGAGAAAGGATTACTCAAGAAAAAAGATGCTAACGGAGAATGGAAGGTGATAGATTAGAACTTTGATCTATTGTGTGTAAGCAGAGGGAAACGAGGGGTGGGGTATAGAAGTCCCTGTTGAATAGCTGAATGGGTAACGTTTGTTTCTTAGCACAGCTGTTTTTTCGTCTCGGCATAGTGAGACGCGGCATGCTACATCTCTACAATTAGGCTTATGAAACATTGGCCTAAGATAGCTTGCAGCGGGATGTGTGTGAAGGTCTATCCCTCTTTATTTGTGATGCGATACAATTTTTTGTAAAAAAAGCAGCACCTTGAGCCAGTATGGTTTCAAGGCGCTGCGGTAGATATGTAATATGTGCGGGGGTGCTTATTTCTGCATGTTGCGGAGACGCTCGGTGAGCAGTGGGATGATCTTTTGTGCGTCGCCTACTATGCCGAGGTCGGCGAGCTTGAAGATGGGCGCTGTCTTGTCTTTGTTGATGGCTATGATAAGGTCGCTCTCTTCCATGCCGCTGATGTGCTGTATGGCGCCGCTGATGCCGCAGGCGATGTAGAGGTTGGGACGTACCGTTTTGCCGGTCTGGCCCACTTGGCGCGAGGCGTCGCATACGCCGGCATCGACGAGGGCGCGACTGCAAGCCATCTCGCCGCCAAGCTGTGCTGCAAGAGCTTCCACTTTTTGTACGCCTTCGGCGTTGCCCATGCCGCGGCCGGCGCTCACCAATATCTTGGCATTGGAGATGTCGGTGTCGTTATGCTCTTCTTTCACCTCTTTGAGGAGGGTTACGCGGCTTATCTTGCTCATATCAAAGTTGATGGCATAGTCTACTATCTCGCCTTTGCGTGAAGCGTCGGGGGTGAGTTTCTGCATCACGCCGGGACGCACGGTGCTCATCTGAGGACGATGGTCTTTGCACACTATGGTTGCCATGAGGTTGCCGCCAAAGGCGGGACGCGTCATGCGGAATTGATGCTCCTCGTCGTCGCTGACTTCGAGCATGGTGGCGTCGGCGGTGAGGCCTGTGGTGTTGCGTGCCGACAGGCGTGGACCGAGGTCGCGGCCTATGGTGGTGGCGCCAATGAGCAGGATGCTGGGCTTCTGCTCGTTGATGATTTGTGTTACCGCTTCGGCGTAAGGCTCTGTAAGGTAGTGTTCCAGCACGTCGTTGTCGACGACGAGTACCTTGTCGGCGCCTGCTGCCACGAGGTCGGCGGCTTTGCTCTTGATGTTTTTGCCAAGGAGTATGGCTACCACCTTCTCACCGGTAGCATCGGCAAGCTCGCGTGCCTTGCCCAGCAGTTCGAGGGCTACGTTCTGTATTTTGCCGTCGCGTTGTTCGGCGAAGACATATACGTCTTTATATTCTTTGAGGTCCATTGTCTTGATACTTGATGGTTACAGATATGTTTTAAGTGCTGCCGATTATATGATGTGTTTCTCTTGCAGCTTTTTGATTATCAGCTCTACAGCCTCTTCGGGGCTTACCTCTACGGTCTCGCCGGCAGGCTTTAGTTGCTTGGGGAAGGACTTGAACACGCTGGTTGGCGAGCCAGCTTTGCCGATGCGCTCTTCTGGCACGTCGATACGGTCGGCGCCCCATACTTCCACCTCTTTGTCGTAGGCTGTTACTATGCCGCGCACGCTCATGTAGCGAGGCTTGACAGAGCTGGCGAGGGCAGTAACGAGGCATGGCGAGGAGACTTGCAGCAGCTGGTAGCCGTCTTCGGTCTGCTTGCGTATCTTGAACTGCTTGTAGGCTGGGTCGAACTGGAGGTCTTCCATGTAGGTTACCTGAGGAATGCCAAGATGTTCGGCAATCTGTGGACCTACCTGTGCGGTGTCGCCATCGATGGCTTGGCGACCGGTGATAATGAGGTCGTAGTCCATGGTGCGGAGAGCTCCGGCGAGGGCGTGCGAGGTGGCGAGGGTGTCGGCGCCGCCGAGCTTGCGGTCGGTGAGCAGTATGGCACGGTCTACGCCCATGGCGAGGGCTTCGCGCAGTATGGCTTCGGCTTGTGGCAGACCCATGGTGATGACGGTAACGTGGGCTCCGTATTGGTCTTTGAGCTGCAAGGCGTATTCGAGGCCGCCTTTGTCGTCGGGATTCATGATGCTTGGCACGCCTTCGCGTATCAAGGTACCGGTTTGCGGGTTGATTTTAACCTCGGCGGTGTCGGGTACCTGCTTTATACATACTATGATGTTCATTTCTATAGTTGTTCGGGGGTTGATAAAATAAGATGTTTAAGAGAGATGCTGATGCCTATTTGAAGAGTTTGCCGGCTATGACGAGGCGTTGCACCTCGCTGGTGCCTTCGTATATCTCGGTTATCTTGGCGTCGCGCATCATGCGTTCTACCGGGTATTCGCGCGTGTAGCCGTAGCCTCCGTGGAATTGCACTGCCTTGGTGGTTACCTCCATAGCGGTCTCGGCGGCAAAGAGTTTTGCCATAGCGGCTTCGGCGCTGTAGGCTATGCCGTGGTCTTTGTTGTAGTGTGCGCGGCGTACCAGCAGGCGGGCTGCCTCTACCTTGGTGGCGAGGTCTGCCATCTGGAACTGTGTGTTCTGGAACTGTGCTATGCTCTTGCCAAACTGCTTGCGCTCTTTGGTGTATTTTACTGTCTCGTCGATGGCGCCTTGCGCTATGCCGAGGGCTTGTGCGGCGATGCCTATGCGGCCGCCGTCGAGGGGCTTCATGGCGAGGCCGAAGCCTTTGCCTATCTGCCCCAACAGGTTGTCCTTGGGTATGCGGCAGTCTTCAAAAATCAGCTCGGTGGTGGCGCTGCCGCGTATGCCCATCTTTTTCTCCTTCTTGCCTACGCTGAAGCCTGGCGTGTTGCGCTCTACTATAAAGGCGCTGATGCCCTTGGTGCCGAGGCTCTTGTCGGTCATGGCTATCACAATGAACACATCGGCGTAGCTGCCGTTGGTGATGAATATCTTGCTGCCGTTGAGCACCCATTCGTCGCCGTCTAAGACTGCTGTGGTCTGCTGGCCGGCTGCGTCGGTGCCGG
>JAZRVD010000013.1:0-6424 GCA_045598945.1 Bacteroidales bacterium
CCAGTTTCCCTGACAGTCGAGCAGAAGGTTTTTCTGACCAATAACGACCATAGCATCCTTAATACTGGCATCGCCATGCGGATGGTACTGCATGGTATGACCCACTATGCTTTGCACCTTGTTGAAACGGCCATCGTCCATCTCCTTCATGCTGTGGAGGATACGTCGCTGCACTGGCTTCAATCCATCGTCAATATCCGGCACCGAACGGTCTAAAATAACATCGCTAGCATAGTCTATCCAATAGTCGCGGAACATATCGTCAAGACTAATAGTATTTCCTTCTACATTCTGCGTCTTTTCCTCATTCGGCGTAAACTGACCTTCATCGCCGCCCTCTTCAACACCATTACCTAAAGCCTCATCATCACCACTATTGTACGTTTCTTCGTCTTTCATATATAAATATCAATTATTAATCATTTACACACAATACTCTACAAAATTGCAAAAGTACACTTTTTTTTTGACAAATATGCCGTCCTTCATCTTTATCACTTAGAATATGTTCCAACAATACAAGCCACACAAAAGCAAGAATCTTAACATTATTTCCTTTCTCAGTCATTTTTTCAGCAAAAAAAAGCATGCAAAACAGTATCTTTGCATACGGCAAGAAATACCGATAAACATTATTTGAAATTTGACAATTAAACAATTACAAAATAATGGACATCTTTCTTCTCCTACTCATGGCAACAGGAGCAGCCTTTGTACAACGAGCCGCCGGCTTCGGCTTTGGAATATTTATCATGACCCTTCTTCCATACTTGATGCCAACATACGGCGAAGCCACCACGCTATCTGGCATGCTTGCCCTCTGCTCGTCGATAATAATCACCTTCAGGAAATACAAATATCTGCGATGGAAAAAGCTTCTTCCTATAATAACCGTATTTTTTATAGTATCCTATTTTGCTGTTAGAATAGTAGGAAACATCGACGACCATATCCTAAAGAAAGTGTTAGGCATAGCACTTATCGCTGCAAGTGCCTGGTTTTTGTTTTTCAGCAACAAGATAAAAATGAAGCCAACATTATCCACCCAAGTCAGCATGGGTACGCTATCAGGCTTTATGGGCGGACTTTTCGGCATGCAAGGTCCTCCAGCTGTTATCTACTTTATATCAGCAGCTCCCACAAAAGACGAATACATAGCCATGGCGCAGATGTATTTCCTTATTGGCAACGTAATAATGACAGTATATAGGGCCACATGCGGCTTTCTTACACACACAGTATTTATAGACTGGGCTATATGCCTGCCTGCCGTTGCCTTCGGCACAGCCTTGGGGGCATTGGTATTCAACCGCATGTCGATGAGAAAGCTGAAATTTGTCATCTACATCTACATGGCATTGACTGGCGTGATAGCACTGATATCATAACAACAAGCCACAGACAAAAAAGACGAGCAGCCATAGACATACAGCCGCTCGTCATATTCAGACCACTTGTTAGGAGACCACTACTTATTGTCGGTATTGCGTTTTTCGCATTTACGTTTTTCACAATTAGGATTATCGCACTTACGTTTATCACACTTGCTGCCCTTAGGCTTATCGCACTGTGGCTTGCCGTGCTTGAACTTGTCGCATTTTTTGTTTTTCAACTCAGCACGCTGCTCAGGGGTTAGAATCTCATCGATTTTAAGTTTGGTGGAATACATTTCGCGAGAGATTTGCGACTGAATAGCAGCCTCGCGGTCGAATAGGGGAAACAATATGCGAGAGTTGTCGCCCTCGCCATGCAGATATTGTTTAACACTATCACGCACAGCCGACTGCTCGGAGCGCAAAGACTGCATCTTCTTCTTGCTATCATCATAGATAGCTTCTATCTGACGCTTTTGATTAGCCGATAAATTGCTAACCAATTCAGCAACATTGTGATGACCTTTTTTTTGCTTCGCTTCTTGTTGAGCAAAAACAGGCAAAGACAAGGCTACGATCAAAAAAGCTAAGAAATACTTTTTCATAATACTATTCCTCATTATTATAATTGTACAAATCTAAATAGTCAATTTCTTCAATATACGAAGAAGCTGGAGAAGTATATTCGTTGAAATCGTAAAGCATAGCACACGAACTGCTTATTTGAAGCTCATTGAAAGAATTGTTGTTGCCAACATACAGCCATACACCCGCGCCAACGACCAACACAGCAGCCACGGCAGCCGCATATCTTCCCCATCGATGCCATAGGCTGACACGTTTTGGCAGATGATATATCTGGGACATCACATCCTCAATAACATCAAACTCGTATGGACATTGCATTTGATGGATGCGGCTATCGAGTTCATCTTTTAATTCTTTCATATACTATTGTTTTACAAAATTCAACAATTATCAAACCTTCGTCTCCAATAATTTGCGAAGCTTCTTTTTGGCTCTGAATATCAACGTCTCCACCTTTGTAAGGCTACACCCCATCACTTCAGCAATCTCCTTGTAGCTAAAATCTTCAAAAGAGAACAACACCAAGGCTGTGCGCTGCTCATATTGCAGCTGTCCTATTGCCTCATATAGATGACGTTCTGTTTCTGACTGGATGATTTTAGTCTCAACATTTTGAAACGAGGAGGTATTCGACATTTTGTTTTGATCATCGACAAAAACCATTCTTTTATGACTCTTTCTTGCGTTGAACATGGTATTTATCGCAATCTGAGTGATAAACGTCGAAAACTTCGCTTCAAAACGAAATCGTGGCAATGCTTTATACAACTCTACAAAAACCGTCTGCACCACATCCCTGAGGTCTATCATCTGCTGTTCCTTGCCTGACAGACGATTGTATGTCATGTAGCAAAAATTCTTTACATACAGATGGTAGGCATCGTAGATTTCTCTAAACCGTTCAACATCGCCATCGATTACAGCCCTAATTACTTCTTCTTCGTTCAAATTGTCTATTATTTTGTATCAATTAATAAAATTTATTGCACTAAAAATGAAATTTACATCATTTTTAACATTTCACTTATACTTAAACTCCTCTATATCACGCCTATCGCGCTTGGTAGGTCGCCCAGCACCACGATCTCGCTGCTCGAAAGCGTACTGTCGAGCCATCTGTATACGCTCATACTCGCTTTGTGGCGTTAAATCAGTCATGTACAGCTCGACCAACTTGGCGGCCACACGGCTCGACAACAAGGATTTGACCTGTATGGTCTTGTGCAACTGTTCGATAGAAAGACTATATATCTCACCCACCCTCACCTCATGCGACGGTTTGACAGGCATGTCGCCCAGTCTCACCCTGCCGGCGCGTATAGCCTCTGTCGCCAAAGAACGAGTCTTATACAGACGTACCGCCCAGAGGTACTTGTCAATTCTAATTGGTTCTTCGGAAGACATAAGTAATAGTACCTTTTTGTTCCTCGGCAGCCTCTGCCGAAGAAGAGAATTTAGCTTTCTTGGCTGCAGAGAGTGCTTGATTGACAAGAGTCTGATCATTGATAGTAGTGCCACGACCGGTGGCAGTACGCACCACGTTACCTTGACGGTCGACCCACACCTCAACAACAATCTTTCCCTCTGCCCTGGAGGAATAAGAAGGCTCTGGCAACGAGCGTGCTGTACGGCCGCCCAGCGAATAGCTGGTACCGCCACCACCATTGCCACCACCATTGCCTGTATAGTTGGTTGCATTGGGATTTCCATTAAGCTTGCCCATATTGCCACTACCCGACGTATTACCCTCGCTGCCACCCTGTTGCTTGGTCTTTGAACGACTACCAGGGAACAGGGCATTCTTGTTAAGTTCTGGCTCCTTTGGCTTCTCTTGCACATTAGGAGACTCTGCAACAGGTTGTGCTGTTGTGGACTTGGTATTAGAAGGCACCGCCAACGACTCTTCTGTACTCTGGGTAGAAACCTGTTCGGCAGATGACGAAGCAGGCGTTGGGTCACTTACAGAGCCTCCATCAGCGGGAGTCTCGTTATTGCCAAATCCCATGTCGCTATATCCCAGATTGACCTCTACCCCACCTTCTGGTATTGGCGGATCGGGAGGCATATAGCCGAACAACAGACATACCACCACCACAAGCATGATGATGACAGCTGTACTTGCTCCCGACACCACTCGACGTTTGTTATCGTTTGTAAAATCCATTTGTTATTTTATTAAAAGCCAAAAAATCATTCGTCAACATTCAATGAAACATAATCATAATCAGGACGTTCAACAAAAAAATCCCCTTTTATCTCATCCAACTTGCTTTTTGTTGCTTTAATTGCCAAATCAGACTTATCTATACCTATCCACTTTCTATTGTTCTTTTGTGCCGCCACCAATGTCGTACCGCTACCACAAAAGCAATCCAGCACTATACTATGTTCATTTGAAGATGTATTTATTATCAAATCCAACATATCAGAATTTTTTTCTGTCGGATAGACAGGATATTGCGGATCTTTATACTCCCAAATATCTTGCACTCGTTTTCCTGCCCTCTCGTCAGCATAAATAATCTTTCTGGGATTACCATTATCCGACCACTCAATAAGACCATTTTTATCCCATTGTTCTAATGTTTCAACATCTGTTATCCAATGTCTGCCCACAGGAGGCATCACCTCCTTAAAAGGGAGATTAGACTTCCCATTCGAAGTTTCTCCAGGAGCATGGATAGGCACTGTTGTGTACCTTCTGCCGTATTTATCTTTTTTAGGAAAAAGTTTTTCCAAATCTCTTTGAGTATACTGTTCATGAGGCTCATTCCAAATGGGAGTAGACGTTTTAGTATAAAAAAGTATCAAATCTTTTATATTACCGTAACCTATTCTCTCAAAATTTTTCGGATTACACTTCACACGAGTAATATCATTTCTAAAATTCTCCATTCCGAATACCTCGTCCATCATCACCTTCACATAATGACCTATTTTGTAATCAATATGCAAATAGATAGATCCTTTATCCGACAGCAATTTTTTAAGTAACAATAATCGTTTACGCAAAAAACAGATAAAATCACCTCCTTTAAGCACATCAGCGTATGCCACATCTCCTTTTTTAGAATTGCTTATCGTTGAAGCTCTACCATTAGTAATTGTAAAATTACACCCCGTAGCAAAAGGTGGATCAATATAAACCAGATCTATTTTGCCACTTAAATGCTTTTCCTCTATCAGATATGTCAAGCCATCAATATTATCCGCATGCAGAAGCAATGATTTATCCATATTACCTATTCCATAAACACACTATATGTCCACATAACTTTGCCACAAAATAGACAAAAACAGATACAATTATTTCTTTGGCGACGTAGCGAGGATAACCTTGTGTTTGCAGCCATTATGTTCATTAATGCTGTTTACAGCATCGATAACATTGACCACATATTGCACTGGCACCGTCTTGTCAGCACGCAGCACCACACAGGCATCGGTAATGCCGGATTCAATGCCCTGAGAGATCACCGATTCGAGATTTTCAACAGACACAGGATTCTCTCCAACATAAAAAGTATTGTTATCGTCAATATACACCGTAACATTTTGCTTTGCCATTGTCTTGCTATTGCTTTCTGGAAGCAACAGCTTGACGGCATTAGGACTTATCAGGGTTGACGTTATCATAAAGAATATCAACAGCAAGAAGACAAGGTCGGACATCGTGCTCGACGAAGACTCTATCTTTATCTGATTTTGACTCCGTATCATAATCTAAATAAAAAAAGAATTGTTTACAAAAAACGGCAGGCATACCGTTGCCTGCTATAACACCACAAACGACAGATGATTATGCCGGCTCGTGCAAGAGATCCATAAACTCGGTGGCGCGTGTCTCGAGAGTGTTGACAACCTTGTTGATACGCGTTACCAGCACATTGTATAGAAAATAAGCAACAATGCCGACAATAAGTCCGCCCACCGTTGTTACCATAGCCTCATATATACCTGTTGCCAAGAGACCAATCTCTATATTGTTGCCAGCATGAGCCATATCTTGAAAAGCGGTAATCATACCTGTTACAGTGCCCAAGAAGCCAAGCATAGGTCCTAACGAGGCGACAGTAGCCACCAGAGAGACACCTTTTTCGAGGTTGGCGACTTCGAGCTTGCCAACATTCTCGATAGCTGCCTGAATATCAGGCAATGGACGTCCCAAACGGGAGAGACCTTTATCAATCATACGGGCAATGGGACTGTTGGTCTGCTGAGCAAGCGAACGAGCTGCATCGACATTGCCACTATGAATGTTTTGACGAATGTTATTCATAAACACATTGTCGGACTCGGCATGCAAAGCGCTGCGCAAGGCAAGATAACGCTCGATAAAGACATACAATGCCAAGACAAGGCATACGCCCAAGACAGCCATTATCCAACCTCCATTGAGACACATATCCCAAAGGGTAATTTTTTCAACACTGGCAGATGCTACATTTTCTGTCATTGTTTCG
>JAZRVD010000014.1:0-6518 GCA_045598945.1 Bacteroidales bacterium
AAATATTGATTTCTTTTAATATCATTTTTGGGTTTCATTTTCTGTTAGTATATTTATCTTTTTTTGTCTATTCTTCTTGTGTTAATATTATTGTTTATTTCTTTGGTTACGTTTTTCGTTTTTAGTTTTCAACATTGGTGAGCTGGTTCACCAGTGAACGGGTTGTTTTGGGTCACAAGATTGATTAGTGATGAGTTAGTGTGAAAAATAGTTTGATTTTTTGTTGATAATTTTTGTTAATTTTCACGAATATTTGAAAACTTTTTATTATTTTTGAAGTTCTAAAGAAAGAACAAAATACTCTTTTGGTATAACTGTATCTATATGAAACATAATACTTTGCAATATAATTCTATGATGAAAATAGTGTGTTTTTTGTTTGCTATTCTGTCAGTTAGTGCCATATTTTCGTTGAATAAGGTGCAAGATAGGGTGTGTTTAGGGGTACATGCTATGGGTTGTGAGGTGCGAAATTATGCTTCTGAGGTGTTGGATTTAGGTGCTGAAGTGATCTCGGAAGGTGTTGCGATGGTTGAGGTTTGTAGTCGTGAAAGTGTTAATATCGCAGATGGAAATATTGCGAAAGTTGAGAGGATATGTGCTGGTGAGTGTGGCGGCGATTGTGCTGGTGAAAGTTGTGGAATTGCTAATTGTTTAAGTATCAAATAATGGAGGCTGTTATGAATGTAGATGGAAAAGTTGCAATGATGGATAATGGCGACAAGTTGTTGAATGTTAATGCAGAATTGAATGACATGGAAGCGAACACGATGAAAGTAACGGTCTCGTCAATGGACGTAAAAGCAGTGTCTATGGAAGCGACGTCGATGAAAGTTAAGTCAGTGGCTATGGATGTAAAAGTATGGTCTACGGTAGCAATGCCAGATGGCGTTGATGCATGCCTGAAGAATGCCGATGCAATGCCAGATGGCGTTGATGCAGAGTCTAAGTCTGCGTGTAGCATGGTGCAGGCTGATGAAGGCAAGTTGCATGGTGCTGCTTGGTTGAAGAGAAAAATAAAATATCGCTATATGAGAAACGTTATGCGTTTTTGTTACATGTGCCTTGTGCCTGTGCTGCTGGTGGTGATGACCATGGGTGGCAATGTTCAGGCGCAGCAGTCGCTGAAGTATTATGATTTTTCCACAGGTGTGGATGAGGCTCAGTGGAAGACACTGACGTCGGGGTATGTCGACATGTTTGCGTTGAATACGAACTACGATAACGCTATCTCTGCGTCAACAAACATGGGCTTCACGTTCAACCTGTGCGGTACGAACTATACGTCGTTCTACGCCACTTCGGAGGGTAGGGTGACGTTCGTTGGAACGACGGAGCAGGATGCCTCTCCGTTGAATACGACCACGGCTATGCCTAAGTTGATTCCGATGGGTGAGAATAACTATCTTCGTTATACGCTGGGCGACTATGTTCGCACGCAGGTATTTGGTGTGGCACCCTACCGTTGTCGTGTTGTGGAGTTCCATCTGCGTTCGACCAATTACAGCAATACTGCTGGATATGACATGGTTTTCCAGGTGCAGATGTTCGAAACCACCAACGAAATAAAGTATGTCTATGGGCCTCAGTCAACAGGTCTGACCAATACCACCTATCAGATTGGTCTGCGTTTTGCTACCGACAACAACCTTGTGGTTGTTCCTTCTGCCGAGGATACCGTTGCCAATTTTTATACGGCCAATAATTCTACCGCATTTCCCAAGAGCACATGGCCTGGCTCCTATCGCTGGTTCAGTTTCAAGCCGCAGTGTCGTCTGAACAGTGGCCTGACGGTGTCGAATATTGGTACCACCAATGCTATGGTGTCGTGGTCCGCCACGGGTTTTGCCACCAGCTGGCAGGTGGAGTGGGGCGCAGGCGAGGCTGGCGACCCTGCTAACAGGGTGAAGACAGTGAATGCTGCTTCGACATGGGTTGACGGCTTAGAGGGATCAACGCTTTATCATGTGTATGTTACCCCCACTTGTCCTACTTGTGAAGTTACGACTGGCAATACGGAGACCGCCGACTTCACCACCGACTGTCCGGCCATAGCCACGCTTCCCGATGAGGAGAAGTTCGACGACTTCGGCGACGAGGAGGGCAAGTATGCTACGGGCGTTACCGCCCCTGCCAGCTATGCTGGTGGCACGCACTACCTGCCCGAGTGTTGGCGTATATTAAATATGAATACCACTAATGTTACCAGCTATCCGCAGGTGTTTCTCACCTCCGATGCTGGTCATGTGCGTTCAGGCAAGGCCATGGTGCTGCGCACTACGGCCATTACGGGTGCCCAGACCACCGAGGACTACTCCGCTGTGGCCATCATGCCGCGCTACGAGGAGTCGTTGAATAGCTTCAAGGTCTCTTTCTGGTATCGCAACCACGATGCCTCTACAGGTAGCACAAGGTTGCAGTTTGGCTATGTGAGCGGCAATGTCGACAACTATGTCTTCACCCAGATAGGCGACGACCTGCCGTTGCGTGATGTCATGACGCGTTATGAGATAGACCTGAGCCATAGCGGTGTTGTCATTCCAGAGGGTGCTCGCTTAGCGTTCCGCTATCCGGCGCTCACCTCATCCAGTACCAACTACTATGCCGTTGTCGATGACATCAAGGTAGAGTATGCCAACAGCTGTCCCAAGGTGCGCAACCTGAAGGTGCAGCAGATCTCTGCCAACAGCCTGTCGTTGGTGTGGGATGCTGTGGCAGGTGCGCAGCGCTACGAGGTGGAGGTGCGTTGCTCGGCACGCAATGGCGAGGTGAGCGACGAAATTCGTGCCACCGAGCAGACGGTGTACAGCAACAATCCGCGTATCGTTATTTCAGGTCTTGCGAGCGGTGTGGAGTATGATGTTACGGTGCGTACTCAGTGTGGCGAGGGGATGTTCAGCGATGGTGTTGAGGTAACAGGTACTACCTATTGCTCGCCGTTCTCGTTGCCCTACTACGAGGACTTCAACTCCTACACGGCCATCGACGCTCTGTCGGTAAGTCCTTTGGATGTGCCGGCGCAATACAGCAATGGTATGCAGGCGCTGCCGCGCTGCTGGCGTATTGCGGGGCTCTCCAAGACGGCTGGCACCTATCCGCAGGCTTTCTTGGTGCGCGAAGGCAGAGAGAATGCCAACTCGTACACCATGGGTGCTGGCAATGCGTTGGTGCTGCGTGGCGATGGTGGCGAGGCTATACATGCCGTGTTGCCCTCGTTCGAGAGCAACATTAATAATATATATGTATCCTATTATTATAGGAGCAATGCCATAGTGTCGCCAGGCACCTTGGAGCTTGGCTATATGACCAATCCCGACGACCCCAATTCGTTCACCGTCATCGAGACCATGAACATGTCGGTGGGTTATGCATTCTACGAGCATGACTTTTCTGTCGACGGAGGGTCATATCCGCAGGGTGCGGTGCTGGCGTTCCGTTTCCGCAGTGCATCGACGGACAATCCGGTCTATATTGAGAATGTGCATGTGGCGGCGAGTGGCAGCTGCAAAGTGTTGCAGAATGTTGTAGTGAGTCATCTCACGACAACCGAGGCGGTCATTAGCTGGCAGAATTCTGGCAATGCATCGGAGTACCGTGTGGTATATGGTGCGGCTGGCTTCGACCCGATGGACGAGTCGTCAGCCATGGGTGTGTTTGACGTTACCAACACATGGAAAGGTGTTAACGACCTGACGGCAGGCACGGCGTATGACTTCTATGTCATGGCAAAGTGCGGCAGCGGCTACGGCCCGATGAAGATGGTCAGCGTGGTTACGCCTTGCGAGGCTATCGAGCTGCCTTACGTCGAGGACTTCGAGAGCTACACCGATGCAGCGTATGCCTGTGCCAGTGCTGTAACGCCCGACGGCTACAAGCAGACGATGCCTTGTTGGTATTTCCCCGGTCGCGACTCCAACTACAATGCTAATGGTACCGCCAACGAGGGTGTGCCATACAGCTGGGTTACCACGGCCGCCAACTATTTCCAAGGTGCGCGCGCCCTGGTGCTGAAGAGCAACGCCAGCCAGATGGCCTATGCCGTGCTGCCCTACACGGGCGTGTCGGTGGATCGTCTGCGACTCTCGTTCAAGTACCGCCAGTACGACATCAACTTCCGTGGCGCCATGATTGTGGGTGTGATGCGTTCGCCCTACGACGTAGAGAGCTTCAAGGTGTTGAAGACTCTTCCTGCCTCTGCTGCATGGACGACATTCGACCCCATCGACTTTGCCGACTACGATATCGACTTTACGGAGTACAAATATGTCGCCATTCGTTTCAGCTATGCCGGAGTCTCTACCGACGAGGCCGCCAAGGGCTATATGTATATCGACGACATCAACCTGACGGATCGTGGCGAGTGTGGCTCAGTCAACGTGCAGGTGGCTAACCTTGTCGACACCAGCGTCACGCTTCAGTGGCGTAAGACCTGCGACGAAGCCACCGCTTACAAGGTGGCATGGGGCGGCAGCACCTTCGATGTCAATGACGAAGGCACATGGCTTGGCTCGGATGTGACCAGCGACCTTTTCTATAATATAAAGACCCTTGTTGCCAAGACGGCCTACAAGGCTTCGGTGCAGACCATCTGTGGTGATGCGCAATCCGACTGGGGAACGGTGGCGAGTTTCACCACCACTTGTGCCGGCACGGCACTGCCATACAGCGAGACCTTCGAGGGTACCAACTGGAGCCGGAGTACTACCAATACTAGTTCGTCGGTGGCTATCTCTAACGATGCCTGCTGGAGTTTCCCGGGCAACAACACCACCAAGGGTCAGGACAACACCTCCTATTCGCCGCAGAGTTTCAATCAGGACGACACGAAATACGCTGGCACATACGGCTTGGTGATGAAGGCTCACACCACCACGGTGCCGGCCGTGGCTATTTTGCCTTATTTTAACCAGCATGTGGGCAACCTGACAATAAAATTTTATAGACGTGTATGGGACGCAGCTCTTGCAAGTCGTCTGCAGCTCGGTGTTACCACGAGCCGTACCGACATTAGTACCTTCCGCCCCTTGGTGACATACGGTACGGAGACAGCTTTCACGGAGTCTTCCTACGATTTCCGTACTGCTAACCTCTCGCCCGACACGGTATATTACATCGCATTCCGTGTGTCTCCTAATGGTACGGCCAACACCCATAACGCCGCCTTTATTGACAATATCAGCGTCACCTGTCCGCTAACGCTGACTACAACTTCCACCTACGTTGCCGCTCTCGACCAGTGGTGTGCACAGAACGAGTGGACGCATGGCGACGACGGCATAGTGAGTTATGATTTGAGGTACAGCGATATTCCGTTTGAGCACAGCGAGGCCGCCGATCCTGTGCAATATACAGAGATAACCGACATCACTTCTCCGAGCAAGTTGGTGTGTGGTTTCGACCAATACAACTCGTGGTATTTCAAGGTGCGCGGCAAGTATGCCGACGGCACCTATACCGAGTGGAGCAACACTACCCGTGTGGATATGACCACGGCAGAACAGTGCTGGAACATAAGCATCTCTGCCAATACAGGTAAGGTTAGAACGACAATTCCTTTCCGTTTTGATTACCGTCGTAGTTATTCGCAGCAGATATGGCATGCCGATGAGTTGCGTGAGGGCTGGATTACGCACATCTATATGCGTCAGTGTGGTTATAATGGTGGATATACTCGCAATGCTCAAGTGCTATATCTGGGTCATACTTCAAAGGATGTCTTTGAGTCTGGTACCGATTGGGTGCCATCTACGCAGTTGACCACAGTGTGGGGATCTGCAAATATGGCGTGGCCTGACCAACGAAACGGTAGTACGCTTAATGGAACAACAGGATGGCTTGCCATTGATATTACAGACTTTTTCTACAATGGTGTTGATAATCTTGTATTGGCATGGGACGATAACTCAAATCAAACAACAACTACCGCTTATAATATTGCTTATACCAATTGCGAGGGCAACCGTGCCATCTATCAGCAGAATTCTGCCAACACCGACATCGCTCCTGGCACTCCTGGTACGGGTACTTTGATAGCATACCGCAACGATGTAGTGTTCCGTATCTGCCAGAAGGTTAATACTGCCGTCTGTTCTACACCCACCAATCTTGCTGTCTCGAAGACGGGTGCCGACACTGCCGTTGCCACATGGCTTCAGGCGGGCAACTGTGACACTTGGATTGTGGAGTGGGGTCCTGTGGGCTTCACCGTCGCCGAGGGTCGCGACACCGTGTATGGCGAGCCTCGCTGCGTGCTGCGCAATATGGAGTCGGGCAGCCGCTACAGCGTGCGCGTGATGGCGAACTGCGGCGAGGTGAACGGCCTTAGTGCCTGGTCGGGCTTGGTCAACTTCAAGACCAAGTGTTCGGTGGTTCCTTTGCCGTATACTGAGAATTTCGACGATCTTGTGTCGAGTGGCTGGCTCACCGAGGGTACCGCCGCCACCAACGACGTGCGCAACTGCGACAACGCCTGCTATGTGGCAGGTACGGGTACTAACGGCTGCACCAAAACCTACGTC
>JAZRVD010000015.1:0-2006 GCA_045598945.1 Bacteroidales bacterium
GATAATACCCAGGGTGCTGCCCTGGGCTGAAAGCTTGCTGCCCCGTTGGGGCGTTAAATACAAATTATCATCGTCCATTAATTACAAATTATTCTGTCCGCCAAATCGCAAATAGTGTGGGTAGTGCTTTTGCCCTTACAGGGCGAGGGGTGACGGACGATAATACCCAGGGTGCTGCCCTGGGCTGAAAGCTTGCTGCCCCGTTGGGGCGTTAAATACAAATTATTACTGTCCATTAATTACAAATTATTACCGCTTGTTAATCACAAAATTATCATCGTCCGTTAAATACAAATTATTACTGTTCGACAAATACAAACTTATTACTGTTCGACAAATCGCAAATAAAAATCAGCTCCTTTGGGGATATATTGTCGACAAGATCCGCTGTTGTTCTCATTAGCACCCATTTTCAAAGAGTGATAGGGTTTTGTGATGGTCTCAGCCACTTTCTCATGATTAGACCCTGTAGAGACGCGGCATGCCACGTCTCTACTCGAAACCGTTTTGTTTCATAACACCACGTCTCTACGGTGGAGGGATGGGGTAAAACAATGCGGTGCTGACGGCAGGAGCCACCCACACCGCACAGTAGAAGAGAGGTTTGCTTGAGATAGGTTCATTTTGGTTTCCTTTTAGTTTGGGGAAACGCAAATCAAGCAAGTTATGGGACACCCCCACCCTACCGCACCAGACGCACACTTTGACCGTTGTAGCGGAAGTTGTTGTACGCATTCACATAACCACTGTAGAAGTAGAGGTTGCAAGCGTAGCGAGTGCCAAGAGGCGTAGAAGACCAGTAGTAGCCGTTGTCGCCCACATTGTAGACATCCTGACCGAAGCGGTAGCCAGCAGCAGGCAAAAACACAGCACCACAAGCCTCCATCTTCGTCCATGCATCCCCTTCGTAATTGTTCGTAGTCCAGCCACTGCCGTAACCAGCTGTAAACTCACAGCCATCGGGCAGCACCCATGTATCGGGCAGCAGCACTATGCCTACCACGCCGTTCACCGTGGCTTGTCCGCATTTACTATCGCGGACAGCCTTGCTATTGTCGATAAGGTACGACCATTCTTCTTTAGTCAGCGTGCGCCAGCCGGTGCCAAGGTCGGTTATCAGCTTGCTATTTGTCCCCCAGTCGGTGAAGGTGGAATAGTCATCAAGACTTTCTGTGTGTTTGGTTGGATTGTCACCTGTGCCCCAGCCAAAGAGGTCTATCCAGCCGGTATAGTCATTATTACCAATATAGGCGTTGTCACTACCAGAGACATTGCCGGGGGCTACGTTGGTGTTTTGACCATTCTGCGACGGACTGCCTACATAGTCCCACTGGTTCAAAGCAAAGCGCCATGTGTTGGAAGAGACGTTGTACTGCAGGTTGCCCTTGGAGAAGGTAACCTTGGTATCATCAGACACAGAAAATAAATCAGAAACCTTAACAGAAGATGTTTCGCCCGTGGCGGTGAACTTGTCGCCATCGAGCGTAACAGTGTAGACACCGCCTGCTACAAACTTGCTGTTTATAACTACACACGATGCCACCACCTTGCCTGTGTTGTCCTTCACCTCGTAGACAACAGTGGAGTTCCCGCCAGTAGGCAGCACCACGGCAAGATAGGCTGTATCGTTTGCAAAAATATTGGCATTGTCATTTACGGTTGTCAGCGACACGGAGTCGCCGCCATTGGCTGTACTGCCAGTCAGCGTGAGCCCATCGCCAAACGCATATTCGCACACGCCAGAAACGGGCTTGCTGCTATGAATGACGAAGCGTGTGCCTCCCTGACTATTGCTCTTCACACGCAGGCGGATATAGGCGCAGGCGTAGTCGAAGGTAAAGGAAGAGTCGTTAGAGCTTGCATAAAGAATGTTGGCATTGCGGTCGTTGCTGCCCTGAGGCGCTACTTGATGTGTTGGCAGGGTAACCTTGCCGCTTTTCATTGCTTCTTGATATGGCATGAGAGCATGGAAAGAGGTCTCATCCGCAGGCACCGCCACATCGAAC
>JAZRVD010000016.1:0-24736 GCA_045598945.1 Bacteroidales bacterium
GGGGTCTTCGAGGTTTTGGGCGAGGTTTTGGGATGGGGATTGCATGGCGGAGTCGAAGAGGGACTGTGCGGCGGGGCCGTTGGCGGCGGAGCCGGCGCCAATGGCGGCGAGGGCGGCGCTGATGGAGCTCTGGAGTGCGTCGAGGTATTCGGTGAGTGCGCGGATGTTGACGAGTCCGCCGTTGGAGCCGTTTTTTATTTTGATGCTGTCGATGTCGGAGTAGGCTATGGCGACGAGGGTGCGCAGTTCTCCTCCGCTGAGGTCGGCGACGGCTATCTGGCTTCCTGTCGATGGCGTTATGAGTATGTGCTGGGCGGCTTGCGGCGAGGCGGCAAGGCATATATCGGTTAGCGTCAGGTTGCCTATCTTGGCTTGGCATGTGCTGCCGGAGGTTGCCGTCACGGTGGCGATGAATATGGAGGGCTTGGGTGTCTTGCCTGTGGCGATTTTTTGCAGCGTTTCGGCTATCTGCTTGTGATTTTCCATTTTTTTTTGTTTTTTTGCATCTGCTATGTTTCTGATTTTTGACAGCTATGCGAGGTGTTTTTTTTGCTTTTGTTTTTTTGCCGCTGTGGTGTTTCTGCCAGGTGCCGCTGTGCGGCAGGTATAAGGTGGTGGAGCATCATGCGGATTATAAGGTTAAGGTGGTGGGGTATATGCCTGACTTGAAGGTGAAGAGGGTTGATTGCGCTCCGAAGCGTGTGGGCGAGTGGCAGGAGGTGAAGCATCACGAGGATTTCAAGGTGCAGTTTGTGGAGTACGGTGAGGATTTCAGCATCATGTGGGTGGATGTCTTTCCTGGCATACCGCAAAACAGGAGCCGTTTTAAGAGCGGCCAATATGGCGGCCAAGGGTTATCTGCCTTTTACCGCCGGCGCTGGAGTATGTGGTGGCGGTCTGGAGTATGTAGTAGCGGCCGTTGCGTTCGGGGTGCTGCGGGTCGATGATGTGCGCGGCCATGCCTGGCTCGGCGTATGGGGTGAGCCAGGCGGTGAATGTTCCTGAGTAGCCTGTATAGGAGTTGGCCTCCAAGAGCGACTGAGCGCGCTGCTGGAGGCTTTGTTGCAATGATACGCCTGGCATGTTGATGGTGACTTGGTTGCCGCCTTGCGTGCCTGCGGTGGCGGATATCTGCCTGCCTTGGGCGTCGGTTCCGTTGACGATGGCGAGGATTGGGCGCTGTGTGGCGTCGAGGTATTCTATGTTCAGCCCCTGACGGTCGATGTTTTTGCCGAAGGAGTAGCGCGCGGTGTCGCCGAGGTGGGCGTATGGCGGATGTATGTGCAGTGTCTGCTGATAGACGAAGATGTGCGCTCCGCTTTCTTTTTTGATGTTTTTCAGTATGTCGTAGGCTGTGGCCTGGTAGACTACGTATTTGTCGTAGGTGATGTCGTAGTCGCAGCTGACGCTGTTGAGGCCTACCTGCGGGAGTATGTCGCTGAGCAGTGCCTGGAGGGTGGTGTTTTTGTATTCTTTGTCGGCTATTGCCTTGCGTGTGCGGTAGATGAGGTCTTCGCAGCGTATGAGGAGCCCTTGCGATGTTGTTTCAATGGCGTTTACATAGCCTTGAAATTCTGTTTTGTTGTCGTTGTTGTAGCCGAGCGCTATTGTTACGGTGTCGCCTTCGGTGATTTTGTCGCCGAGAGTGAAGGGTGTGCCGAGGTGCGCCGAGGGGAGTGTGATGACGGCTGTGTCGGCGAGGTTGTCGACAGAGCGTGTTATCTCTATTTTTTCGAGCATGCGGAGTCGGTATCTGCCTATGGTGATGAGGTGTGTGAGGTGCAGCATGGTGTCAGAATGTTCGTGGGTGGTGAGTGGCGAGCGATGGCAGCGTGTCGGCTGTGCGGTTCCAGCGGTGGTTGAGTAGCCACACGGCGCCTTCGAGTGCGTCGGGTGCGTCGTCGTGCGTGCGGCTGCCTCGCTCGAAGGCGAGTAGCTGTGTTACGAGTGTCTGCATGCCTGGCGTGTCTTTTTCTTTTTCGTTGAGGAGTATGAGTCCTTGCTCGAAGAGTGGCTGCAAGGCTTCTATGCGTGCGAATTTGTCGGGTTTTTTGCGGCTGTCGCCTTTGAGGGGTATGATGTTGCCGTGCTGTTCGCCGTATTGCCTGACCTGGTCGACGATGATTTGCTGCAGCATGTTGGCTTCCATGTAGTGGTGCACGGGGACGGCGCCGGCTATGTAGTCTTGTATGGCGTAGAGCCATTGTATCATGTTGGTTACCGAGGTCTGGTCGGCGTAGGCTTTGAGTATGTGGTAGTGTCCGTGCGGGGTGATGCCGGCGAGCACGGTGGCTTTGTAGTCGTTGTTTTTCGATGCTTTCCAGGAGGGGTCGGTGTAGCATACGAGTTGCCTGTATTGTCGCAGCGGCAGTGTCTTGCCGTAGATGATGTGCTGGTCTTTGAATACCGCTCCGAGTGTGATGGGGTTGTTCATCATTTCTTTTTGGAAGGAGCGGTAGCCCATTTTCTGTTGTTTTAGCTGCAGTCGTTCGAGTGTCCAGTATTCGGGCCACGAGGGCTGTCCTTTGTCGTTGATGGCGTTGATGCGGGACACTGTGGCGCCGGGTGTCTGCGATATGTTGGCGAGTATGGAGCATTTGCTTATGAGGTTGCCCACCATGATAAATCTGCCGTCTTCGGCGCCGAAGGTGCCCATGAGCGCTTCTCTGACCCATTCTGTGGCTTGCCTTACGCGGTCGGGGTTGCGCGAGAGTTCGTCGTCGTCGATGTCGTCGCAGATGATGTAGTCGGGTCGGTACTGCCGTTCTCTGAGTCCGCGAGGGGACTGGCCTCTGCCTATGGCGTTGAATGAGGTGCCGTCGAGTGTTACGAATGAGCCGTCGGTCCATGCGCCTGCGTTGTATTGCTGTCCGAAGTCGTGTGCGTAGCGCTTGTTGTATTGCAGTTCTGCCTGTAGGTCGCCGAGGAGCTGTATGGCTGAGTCCTGGCTTTTGCCGGCGAGTACGAGGCAGTGTATGTCGGGCTGGCGCTGGCAGTGCAGCCACAGGGGTATGAACAGGCCCATGTGTGTGGATTTGGCGTGTCCTCGCGGCCATTGGAATACGGCGAGGAGTCTTGGATTCTGGAGTATGGCTTTGGCTGCCTTGAGGTGGAAGGAGGCGCAGGGTATGGGCTTGCCGGTGTCTTTGTCGGTGCAGTAGTGCGGGAAGTAGTATTGCACGAAGTAGGCGTAGTCTTTTCTTGCCTTGGCTATTCGTTGCAGTCGCTGTGCGTCGGTTTCTTGCGTGGCTACGGCGGTGTGGCTCTGTATCTGCTGGCATAGTGCCTGCCATCTGGCGAGTGCGTCTTTGGTCTGTGGTGTCATCGTGCTATGGGTGTGAAGGTGAGTGTGGTGTTTTGGCTGTCGAGCTGGCAGTATCCGTTGAATGGCACGGCGGCTATGGTTACTGTCTCTGGCGTGGCTGCCGTGGCTCCGTTGAGGAGCGTGGCTGAGGCTATGCTTACGTCTACCACGCCGTCTACCTGCATGAGCGCGGCGGCGAGCCTGCCGAGGTAGAGCGTGCCGCCGAACTCTATCTCACGGCAGTGGCTGTTGATGGCTTGCGGCACTGAGGCTTGCAGCGTGGAGAGCGCTATTTCGGGATTGTAGGTGATGGTGGCTGTGAGCTGGAGGAGGTTGGCGTCGCCCGATATGGCGGTGCAGTATATGCCGAGGGGCTTGATGGTGTTGACGTAGCCTTGGAAGGCTGCGAGTTGCGAGGCTGAGATTTTGGCTGGTGTGCCGTCGATGTCTTGCGCCACCTTTAGTGTCAGGGTGTTGCCTTGCGCTGTTATGGCTGCGTATTTGACGGGTGTGGCGGCTGAGGTGTCGCTGTTGGCGTAGCCTACGGCGCCGTCTACTACGGTGAGGAGTTCGTTGGGGTCGTCGCGCCATAGCTTGGCGGTGGCTTTCCACCATGCTTCTGTGCCGTAGCGTGTGCTGTCGGCTATCTGGCGCACTTCTTCTTTCCAGTGGTCGAGGAGTGTCTCTTTTAGCGCGGTGACGTAGGCTACTACGTAGAGCATTACGCTTACGGGTCCTATCTTTGAGAAGTGGCTGTCGTAGGTGTCGCCGGCGGTGAAGCCGAAGAGTGTGGCGGCGGTGGCGTTGTTCATGAGCGATTGCTGCAGCTCGGTGAGGATTTCGTTGGTTGTCATGGCTGTTGTTGTTGTGTTATAGGGCTGCGCTCTGTGCGGCGTAGAGTGTGCGTAGGAGTGTCTCTTCCACCTGACGTTGCAGGTTTTCTTCGTTGTCGCCGAGTGTGCCGTTGAATACTATGTTTTCTACCATTTTGCCGAGGTTGATGGTTATCTGCGTGTTGCGAGTGCCGCCTGTGGCGGTGGCTTCGGTCTGCTGTGTGGCTTTGGCTGGCGGTGTCGCCTGTGGCGAGGGCATGGCGGCATCGGCTGTGAGTCCGTAGGGCGACGGCGCGGCGCTTTTGGCTGCCTTGTCTTTCTTGTAGCTTTCCGAGCCTTTCTGCGCGCCTTTCTTGTAGGTCTCCGACGCTTTGCCGGTGAGCTTGTTCCAGAGGTCTATGATGGGCTGGAAGGCTTCGGCGAGCCAGCCTATGACTTTGTCGACGATGCCTTTGACGAAGTCGGCGAAGCCGCCGAAGAAGTTCCACAGGGGCTGCAGCACGTTGTCGCTGATCCAGTGGTAGACGGTGGAGAACACTTTGGCTATGCTTTGCAACACCGTTGCAACGCTGTTGTAGATGTTTTGAAAGAGCGTTGAAACGTATTGCCATGCTGTGGCGAAGACGCTTTTTATCACCTCCCACACTCCGCACACCAGCATCCTGAAGCCTTCGCATTTGTTCCAGAGGGTGGTGAAGAGCCCTATGACGAGCGTTATGGCTCCTGCTATCCATCCCACTATGGGTATGGAGGTTATGGCTGTGGATATGCCGCGGCATGCTATCTTGCCGAGGGTGCCCATCACGGTGAACGCTCCGCCGGTGGTGAACGCTCCTGCCGTGGTGCCGGCGAGTGTCGCCATGACGCCTGTGAGCGATGCCTTGACCTTGCTGACGGCTATCACTGCCGCCGCTCCTGCCGCCACCCACACCGGCCAGCCCTGGCTTACGATGTCGATGATGCCGTTGGCGAGGTTGATGAGGCGGTCGAAGAGCGGCACGAGCTTGGCGGAGAGGTCTGTCCAGAGCTTGCCCACGCGCTCTTTTATGTCGCCCATGTTGTTGGAGACCTGCTTGAGCTTGCCTTCGGGCGTGGCGGCGAGCGCTTCGTTGACGCCGCCTACGCTCTGGTTGATGACGTCGGCGAGTGTCGCCACGCGCTGTTCTTCGGTGCCGAATTTGAGCATGTGGGCTTGCGCCTCGTCGAATTTGTAGCCGTAGCGCGCGAGTGCCTCTGTCTGTCCTTCCATCACCTTGCCCATCATGCTGCCTATGGTTACGGCTTGTTCCTGGGTGGCGTTGAGTCCGTACTGCTGCGCCAGCATGTTGTTCATCACTGGCATGAGCGCTTTGAGGCTGTCGGCTTTTTCGAGGTATGTGCCGAGTTCCTGCGCTCCCGACAGCTGCACCTCGTCGCCTATCACGCCGAGGGCCTGCTGTGCCGAGGCGAGTTGCTTTATGCTCTCTATCTCTGCGTCGGTGGCTCCCATGGTGTTGCGCATCACCTGCGCGAGCTTGGCTTCAGCCTCTTGCTGTGCGTTGTTGGCGTCGGTGAACTCCTTCATCTTGCCCACCACGGTGCTGATGGTGTTGTAGATGTTGTTGAAACTTGTCATAATGCCACCCAACTTGTTAAAACCATCTAAGAAGCCTTTCGACTGTCCTGCTGCGTTGGCTATGCTGCCGGCTGTCTGCTGTACGGTGTTGTTGACGGTGTGGAAGGAGTTGTTGACGTTGTGGACGCTTTTGTCGATATTGCCAAAGTTCTGGGTGATGATGTTGAACACTTTGGTGTCGAAGACAAATTTTATGTTAAATTCTACTTTGTTGTCTGCCATGTTTTGGTGGTTTTATTTTTTTTCTGTACCTTTGCCGGCACAATCAATCAACAAAAAGGAGGAACATACAATGATGACATTTATTTTCACGATAGTGGCTACAATTCTTGTTCTCCGTGTGTGTCGTTTTTTAGACAAGCACGGTGCGAAGGGTGTTGATGTTTATAACCGTGTAGACTTTAGCTGTTTCAAAAAAAATGACAACAAAAAGTCTACGAAGTAGGCACAATCAATCAACAAAAAGGAGGGCGTACAATGATGACATTTATTTTCACGATAGTGGCTACAATTCTTGTTCTCCGTGTGGGGCGTTTTATGGCAAAGCACGGGGCGAAGGGTGTTGACATTTACAAGTACATCAAGAGTGGCGGCAAGGAGTGGTAGCCGCCGTCGTTTTTTTGCAAAGCGGGTGCAGGGATCAATGCCTTGCACCCGCTTCTTTTTTGCGTATGTCTGCGAGCTGTGCGAATTTTTCGGCCCACAGTTCGTCGCTGAGGCTGTCGGGGTCGGCGATGTGCAGGTAGTACTGGAGCATGGTGTTGACGTAGCCTATCCAGTTGTGCCGCATTGCGCCGCTGGCAGCCTCTACAGCTTTCCCACCTCAACGTTTTTCACCTCTATCATCTGTTCCACGAGTGCGGAGCATCCGAGGAGGTAGTCGGTCTCTTCCACAAAGCAGCGGTCGCCTTCTATGAAGCAGTTTTTGAGGAGCACCTCTGTCATCTCGAGGGGCTTGTCTCTGAGGGTGAGTGCGTAGCTGAGGTCTTTGCGCGTGGGTTTGCGGAAGAAGGCTTCTTTGCCGTCGGCTTTGGCGGTGAAGATGGTGCCGTGCTGTTGTTTTAGCTTGTCGGTGTTTGTTGCCATGGTGTGTTATTTTTTGCGAAGGAAGATGAAGGGGAGCTGGTGTTCGGAGTTTTTGTCGCCTTGCGAGAAGCTGTCAGGCTCTTCGGTGAACTCTACGCCAATGAGCTTGTCGGTCTTCATGACGTCGCCTTTGGCGGGGTCGCCGTAGGAGATGGTGATGTCCACCTGCATGTCGAGTATGGTGCCGCCGCCGGCGTCGCGCAGTGCCTGGTATTCCGAGCGCAGTACGGTGAGGCTGCCTTCGTGGCTTACGTTGCCGTGCTGTATGCTTATAGGCTGGTCGCCTTTGCCGTAGAGTGCTTCTTTTTCTTTGGTGTCTTTGTATTCTATGGCTCTTAGGCCTTCTATGATGCGGCCGCCCACGGTGAGGGTGATGTCGCTCCATTGGTATTCTCTGCTGTTGAACATGGTGTGTTGGTGTTTTTACTGGTTGTTGTCGATGAGGAAGCCGAGCGATACGTCTATGTATCTGGCGTAGCCGTAGGGCTTGACCTGCAGTGTGAGGTCTATCCTTGATGTCTGTAGCAGGTTGACGGTGTGGTCTACGGTGCATCTCACGCCGAGGTCGTTGGGGTCTGCGGGGTCGGTGCCGAGGTTGCCGTTGGCTGTCATGCTGTTGGCTATGGCGCTTTCCACCTTGGCTTCTATGGCTTTGCAGTATGCCGCCACTGGGGTGCCCTGGTTGGTGACAGGCACGTGGTCGCCTATTTCTGTTACGAGGGTCTTGTAGGCGAGGCGGTATGCCTTGTCGATGGTTCTGCGGCGTGTGATGTAGGCGTAGTCGTCGTCGAGGGTGGTGCATAGGCGGTCGTCGTTGAAGTATTGTCCGGCGAGGCCTATGAAGTTGCGTGCTGTGATGAAGGCGTTGGTGTGCAGGTCGTCGAGGTGTGTGCATTGTTCGGGCGCCGTGTCGCTGCCGTTGTAAGCCACGAGGAGGTCGTCTCTCTTCAGCTTGCCGTTTTTCACTCTGCCGGCGCTGTGCTCTATGGGGTAGGCTGCGAGCCTGCCGCCGAGGAGTGCGAGTGCCGGGTGCGTCTCGTGGCTGTCGGCGCCGGTGGTCTCGTGGTAGTAGCTGTTGACCACTGCCACGCGGTTGCATTGCAGTGTGGCGAGGTTGGTGATGGTGGTGGAGGCGTCGGCGTAGTCGGTTATGGCGAGGCATGGGGCGTAGAGGGTGTCGGCGGCCCATTCGCACAGCTGTTGCAGTGCGTCGGCGTAGTCGTCGATGTCTATGTCGTCGATGCCTTTCACCATCAGCGTGCGTATCTCGCCGTGTGCCGTTCTCAGCAGGTGGCATGCCGTGCCTTCGGTGGCGGTGGCGAGGAAGTCGGCTGTGGCTGTGCTGGTGGCTATGCCCATGAGCCAGAGGTGGGTGCCTTTGGGTGCTTCGCTGTAGAAGTCGGCCACTTGGCGGTAGAGTGCGTTGTTGGCGGAGTAGGTGCCGGTGTCGTAGGGCTGTATGCCGAGTTCGTCGAGGTCTTGCAGGCAGGTGATGAGGTATGGGGTGTTGAGCGCAAAGGTGGCTCCTACGGCTGCGGCGGGGTGTATGAGCGCGCTGCATCCGTCGTCCATGGGCTCTGCTGTGCCTATGGCTCCGTTGGCGAAGGTGATGTTGATGTTGGGTAGCATGGTCTTTTTTTGTTAGTTTTTTTTGATGGCGATGATGAGGAATATGATTGCTGCGAGCAGTGCTGTCCAGGCTGTTGCCGCCACGGCTGTTTGCAATGGCGTTGCAGGGCTGTTGCAAGGCTGTTGCACCACTGTCGCCACGGTGTCGTGCAGCGCGAGGGTGTCGCGCAGCGCGATGGTGTCGTGGCGCACTGTGGTCTGTCGCACCGTTACGGTGCGCACCACGGTGTCGCCGTGCTGTGCCGTGCTGTCGCGGTACACTATGGTGTCGTACACTGTGTGGCGTTCCACGGCTGTGGCGGTGTGGCTACTGGTGTGGCTGGTCTGTGTCGAGCTCTTGCTGGTGTTGCAGCTCGCCGCGCACAGGGCAGTGAGCGCTGTAGGGGCAGTCGGGTATTTTTTCAATGGCATTGCGTAGCTTGGTTACGTCTCGTCGCAGTCCTTTCACCTCTTGCTGCAGTGGCTTGATGATGTTCTGGCAGTATTCGTCGACGTAGCTTTTGGCGAGCTCCATCTCTTTCTGCTTGTTGGCTATCTCTACGGCTTCGGCTTCGTGCCTCGCTTTCACTTTGGCGCTGCGCAGTGTGGCGAGTGTCGCTATCAGTCCGCCGCCGAGCAGGCTTTCTATTATGAGGTGCAGGGTCTCCATGGTGTGTGTGTGGTGGTGGTGTTATAAGGGTAGAGGCTGTGGGGCGGACTGCGGCGTGTTGTGGCGGCGGTGCTCGCCCCGTGCTGTTGTTAGTTGCCTCTTAGGTTGTGGTAGCTGGTGTAGTGTGGGTTAGTTCTCTTCTCCGTTGTCTTCGGGGCTGCCCGAGCCTTCTGGGCTGCCGCCGTTGTCGCCGGCTGCCGGTGTGGCCTGGTAGATGAGAGCCACGCCGCTCTTGTCGTAGCGGGTGTAGTGTCCGCCGGCGCGCATGGCCACGCTTATGATGTCGCCGTAGTAGAGTGGGTCTTTCACTGCCTCGAACACTTCCACGTTGCCCAGGGCTCTTGCCACGCAGTCTTTCTGCCATGCTATGGCGGCGGCGCTGTCGGTGGCTGAGGCTCCGGTGCTCCAGCTCTTGAAGGTGCCGGCGCCGGTGGTCTTGAGCACCTTGCTGCGCATGTAGATGTCGAAGCCCATGTATTTGCCCACGATGCCTGTTACGGGGTCGGCTCCTGCCACGAAGTTCACGGCTTCGGCGTCGGTGAGGCTGTTGAGCAGCTGGTTGTACATCACTGCGTCGAGCAGCATGCAGCGTCCGTCGGCGGGTACGTCTTTCTTGTCGAAGGCTTTCTTCACTGCCAGCACGTCGGCTTTGGTCATGGCCTTGCGGCTGCCGGTGGCTGTGGTTATGTGGGCTTCTTCGGTGGCTGTGCCTGTGGTGGCTATGGTGGTTACGCCGCTGGGCACCCAGCTTTCAAGGAGCGACTCCATAACGGCGTTTTGCAGTGCCGCCTTGCTCTGTGCGAGTATGGAGCTGCGCAGGTCGTAGCTCAGCTCTACTGCGTCGAGGTCTTGCACCTGCAGTGGCAGCACGTCGAATTTGTCGATGCTGTAGCTCAGGTCGTTGTCGCTGCGGCTCGATGCCTGTGCGGGGAAGCTGTTGCGGTTTTTGGTTACAGAGCCTGGCGCGCCGGCGTTGGGCACGTGTACGGCTTTGCCGTTGACGAATGCCGAGTGGTCGGCGCTGCGTGTGGCGAAGGTGTTGCTGGGCCAGAAGTCGGCCACGATGTCTTGAATCCAGATTTCTTTGTTTAGTGCCATAGTTGTGAATGTGTTGTTTGGTTGGTTTATCCTATGTATTCTTTGTTGAAGGTCTCTTTGTAGAGCTGGCGGAAGCCTTCGGGGTCGTCGCGCTTGTAGGCTGCGAGCATGCCTCGCTTGTCCATGTCTCTCCACGAGAGTCCGGCGTAGCGGCTTGCGCCTTGGTGCTGGCTGAGCTGCTGGCTGAGGCTCATGGCTGGCGCCATGCTCTGCAGCAGTGCCGTGGCGCTGTCTTCTGCGAGGTGCAGCATGTCGAGCCAGTGCTGTTTCTGGCTGGCTGTTATGCGTCCGTCGGCTTCGGCGCTGTCTACCAGTGCCTGCAGTTCTTTGTCGTGGGCTGTGGCGAGTTGCGCCTTGAGGGTTGCCACCTCTTGTTGCAGGGTGGCGTTGTCGGCTTGCGCCGCTGCGAGCTGTGCCTGTAGCTCTACGGTTTCCTTGTTGGGTTCTTTGTTCATATTGTTGTTGTTTAAGAGTGATAGTATCTCTATATCGTCGGGCAGTGGCGTGCCGTCTTCGGCTGTCAGGCGCACCGCGCCGGGGTTGCTGCCCATGGGGCATACGCTCGCCTCCATCAGCGTGCAGTATGTTACGCAGGGCTCTGGCTGGCTGTCGTCCATGTCTTCTATGTGTATGGCTATCGAGCAGCCTTTTATAAAGCCTTCTTCCACCTTGCGCGCCACTTCGGCGCCAAGCTCGTCGCCGCTGTCGAACACGGCTTCCGCCACCAGCCGGTCGTCTTCCACGCGCATGTTCTCCCAGCGTCCTATGGGCATGCGGCTGGTGTCGTGGTTGTAGAACATCACGGGGTTCTGCATGAAGCGTCCGAGCTTTATGCCCTGCGTCAGCACCTTGAAGCCGTGGCTGTTCACCTGCTCGTCGCTTAGTATAAATGTTGTTGCCATGTGTGTGTGTGTGTTATTATTTGTTTTTCGACTGCAAAAGTACATCGCTTTTCCCACTTCGCATGGCTTTGTACGCTCTGTGGCAATGATATATGGCTCAATGCTATATGTTTCGTTTTTATCCATTTATACGTTTTATTTTTGCATTGCATTTCAACAACACCTTTTTTCTACCAATGACTACAACCACATCTACTTCCACCGCTCGCCGCCGCAAGGGCGAGCTTGCCACAGAAAAGGAGCTGGCGCGTCTCTACTATATGCAGGGCGACAGCCAGAAACAGATTGCCGAACGTCTCTCCGTCTCTGCCCAGACTCTCAACAAGTGGGTCAAGGACGGACAGTGGGACACCCTCCGCGCCTCGCGCACCGTCAGCCGCCACGAGCTTGTCAACAAGATGCTCGCCTCTATCAACGAGCGCCTCGACTCTGAGGACTGGAGCCCCGACGAGCTCGCCAAGGCTGCCTCTGCCATCGAGCGCCTCGACAAGCAGACCAATATCGTTACCATCATCGAGGTCTTCTCTGCCTACAACCGCTGGCTCGTCAGCCGCATGCAGATTGACCCTGAGCTCACCCCCGAGATGGTCAAGGTCATGAACCGCTACCAGGACATCTTCATCAACGAGAACCTCTCCGGCGTGAGCATCTCTTTCAATTAATACAGCTATGAACATCATCGACCATTCTTCCGACGAGATCAGGCAGATCGTACCTGCCGACTTCTCTTTCCTCTCCGATGCCGACCTCTCTATCACCGCCGCCTTGCAGGCTGTGCTCGACAGGGCTTCCGGCACCGCCAACGGCTCCTACATCATCTCAGGGTGCCAGCTCACTCCCGACCCTTCCGACCCTGACTACGGCCGTTCCTACACCCTCGACGGCGTTCTCCACACCTTTAGCATGCAGACCCATGGCGGCACTGCCGTAGGCTCCTACTCCTACTCCCTCGCCTCGGGCGTGATACTCCATGGCGGCAGGCTCTACACCCTCGCCGGCGGCTCCTTCCTCTTCAACCGTACCGACACTCTCCTCACTCTCACCTCCATGCATCGCAAAGAAGGCTTCGTCGTCTTCTCCTCGCCTGTCGCCGCTCCTTCGCCTGTCTATGGCGAGAGCCTCGCACTCGACCAGTCGCCACACCGCTCGCTCTCTGCCGCTGTGGCGCAAGGCGAAATCTACAGGTCTTTAGTCGATGAGGCGCAGGGGCGCCCCGAAACCGTTACCGTAGACGGAAGCCCCGCCGACTACGTCCCCGTAGCCAGCCTCCTCACCATCCCCAAGCTCGCAACTTTTCCTAATTTACAATAATTCCCCATGAAATCACGTCAACAACTCAAAGACATCTTCGTCACCGGCGCCATTCCTACGCAGCAGGACTATGCCGAAGTCTTCGACTCCTACCGCCACATTACCGACTCCATACCGCAGAGCGCCGTGGCTGGCCTTGCCGAGGCTCTCGCCAACGTGCAAGGCGGCTCCGCCTCGCACTCCCACGCCATCGCCGACACCACCGGCTTGCAGTCCGCCCTCGACTCCAAGGCCGCCGCCTCGCATACCCACGAGATAGACGACATCGACAGCCTTGCAACCACGTTGCAAAGCCTTCAAAACGCCGTTGCAACGCCCGCCTCGCACTCCCACGCCATCGCCGACACCACCGGCTTGCAGTCCGCCCTCAACTCCAAGGCTGCCGCCAACCATACCCACAGCGACCTCGAAACTGCCATCAGTGGCAAGGCTGCCGCCTCGCACTCCCACGCCATCGCCGACACCACCGGCTTGCAGTCCGCTCTCGACTCCAAGGCTGACAGCGACCACTCCCACAGCGGCTATGCCGCCGCCTCACACACCCATGCCATCAGCAACATCACCAATCTGCAAAGCACCCTCAACGGCAAAGCCGCCGCCAACCATACACATTCTATCAGCGACATCACGGGCTACACAGCTGGCGTGCATGTAGACCACCACATCTATGTTTATGAGGGGTCAGGCTCTTTCAACTTCCTTCCCGAATCTGTCGGCGTACCCTTCGAGGCCAACACTCTCTACTTTCTCGACCTCTACGGCAGCAACATGCCTGACAGCGGTGGTGCCATCACCCTCGACAGCGAGCCTGTCTACATCAGACAATACATCAGCGACAGTCAGGAACTCGACGTACCGTTGTCACCAAGCCACATTACCAACCATTACGACCCCACCTCCTTCACCTTCCGTGTGGTAATCTTTTACAGTGGCAACAACAAGCTCTACTTTGTCAGCGGCAGTACCTTCAACCACGATGTCGTCTATGCCGCCGCCGACCAGGGCGTGCTCACTGAGCTCAACATCAACGGCACTACCTACACCATCCCTTCCGCTCCCGACCCTGTCAGCGTTACCCCTGTCGTTACCTCCGGCACCAAGATAGCCACCATCGACGGCACCGACATCTTCGCTCCTGAGGCTCAGCAGTCCGGCGGCAGCTCCGACAACGCCGCCGACCTCCTTGAGGCGCTCGTGTGGGCTCAGTTCGGCAAAGACACCAACGCCACGGGCAACTGCTCCATCCCTGTCCTCCTGCAAGGCGGCGACGCGCCCTGCGACCTCTACTACTATCCTCCTTCGGGCGAGAGCGAGACCATTGGCTACGGCTTGCAAGACCACTGCCGCTTCTTCTACAACGGCAAGTTCTTCTCCAACTTCACACCCTCCGACCTCCAGTACGACGGCTACTACACCATCCTCGACACCGCCGGCTACTCTGGCAGCAACTGCGTCTACTGGAAGTTCCTCCCCAACATCGTCAACAGCCACATCTCTTCGGGCAGCATCTACCGCTGTCTGCCTATATGGGCCGACTACGACAGCCCCGACACCTCTCTCGTTGCCGACGGCGTCTACTTCCGCCACAAGCGCCTCTCCGACTCCTACGGCAACACCTCCGACGGCGACTTGGTGATGTGCCTCGTCCAGAACGGCACGCCCTACAACATCGACGACCCCAACCTCCCATATTTCCTCGGCGACATGCGCAATATTTGGCTCGAAAGCTACGACCCTTCGGGCATGGGTGGCACCTGCGCCTACCAGCTCCGCGGCCACGACCTCGTGTACTTCAACGGCAAGTGGTTCTCCACCTACGGCGGCAGCTTCGAGTACGACGACAACGCTGGCGACTTCCGCGACCCCACCATCCGCACCACCACTGTCGACGGCAATGGCGACGAGATACCTCTCTACCCCTTCTACTACTTCGGCTCTTCCGACACCGTCGACGACTACGCCTCCCTCGTCTCCTCCTACGGCCTTGAGGATCTCGGCTCAGCCACCGTGCATCTCTGCCAGGTCTTCGCCTTGCCGGCGTTCGAGCCTGCGCAGGCTTCCGACAGTCATGTTCCTCTCTGGTGGGACAACCCCGAGACGGGCATCTTCGAGCGCATCCTTGCTCCCGCCTCGCTCTTCCCCGACAACGGCCCTATGATAATATTCTAACACCTCCTGACACATGCCTTTCCTCACCGCCTCCGACCTCCGCTGCCAGCTCTACGACTACCAGCTGCAGCAGATCACCGACAGCAACGCCGCCACCGTGGCTATGGCCATCTCTTCCGCCATCGCCGAGGTGCGCAGCTATCTCGCCAACCGTTTCAACTGCGATGCCATCTTCTCCGCCTCTGTGGTGGTAGACCCCTCCACGGGCTCCGCCACCGACAACCGCGACCCTCTCGTCCTACAGCTCTGCTGCGCCGTCGCCGCCTTCCGCCTCGTCAAGCTCGCCAACTGCGACGCCATCTACGACCGCTACCGCGCCGACTACGACGATGCCATCGCCATGCTGCGGCGTGTGGCCGACGGCACCGTCTCGCCCTCTCTGCCCTACCGCTCCGGCTCCTCCTCTGGCTCAGGGCAGGGCTCTGGAGCGGGCGCCGACGACATGCCGCCAGGCACCATCCAGCTGCATTCCAACAACAAGTTCAACCACGACTTCTAACAACTATGAAATATTTCTCCATCGACGAACTCCTCCACTCCGACAAGGCCGACGAGCTTGGCATCTCCAACAAGCCCTCGCCCGATGTTGTAAGGCATCTCACCGCTCTTGTCGACAACGTCCTCGACCCCGTGCGCATCCTTGCCGGCAAGCCTCTCGTCGTCTCTTCGGGCTTCCGCTGCCCAAGGCTCAACGCCATTGTCGGCGGCAAGCCCAACTCGCAGCACCTCAAGGGCATGGCCGCCGACATCTCTCTGGGCTCGGCTCTCGACAACCGCAGGCTCTTCGACCTCATTGTGGCGTCCTCCATACCCTTCGACCAGCTCATCGACGAAAGCCGCTACCTCTGGCTGCACATCTCCTTCGACCCTCTCAAAGCCCGCCAGCGCCGGCAAATACTGCATCTTTCCTAAGTCTATGCTCTACGACACCATCATCAAGGGGCAGAGCCTCTACGACTTCGCCCTCCAGCACGGCGGCAGTGCCGACACCGCGCTGCTCATCGCCGAACTCAACGGACTCAGCCTCGACTTTGTAGCCCTCGCCCCTCAGCAGCTCGCCTACAGCCTCGAAGACGCCGACACCGAACAGCTCTCTGCCATTCATGTCATCACCCGCGAGGGCGTGGTGCCTTGCAACGGCACGGCGCTCTTTGCGCCTGCCTTCCAGGGCATCGGCGCCGACGGCGTGGGCGTGCTATATGTTGGCGGCTTCGACAGCGGCTACGCGCTCCACGGCATCGGCTTCGACAGCGTAGGCTCTCTCTTCGTGGGTCTCGACGACAACCTGCAAGAGGTTTTAGCCACCATTCTTTACTGATAAAAAAGATTTTTTTTGAAAATAAAATGAACGACTTTTCTTGCTCCGCCACCCCATCCAACACCCTCGACCTCGTGGTCTCCAACGGCGACCTCCTCGTTGCCGACACCACGGCGCAAGACCAGTGGCTCGCCATCTTCCAGCATCAGGGCGAGAACCTGCAATACCCTCTCATCGGCGCCGGCGCCGACTCCCTCCTCCTCGACCACCAGCAGCACGCCGCTCAGCGCGCCGTCATCGAGGCGCTAAGGCGTTCCGGCATGCAGGTCAACCGCGTTAATATCAACCTTCAAAACTCCATCTTCCATGTCGACGCCTTCTACCCTTCTCGTCAATAGCATCAACGCCCGCCAGGCTCCCATAGTGCGCAGAGACATCGCCGACTGGCGCTCTGCCAAGCTCGCCGCCTCAAGGGTCTCGCAGCCTCGCTTCGCTCTCCTGCAAGAGCTGTACTCTCACATCCTCGACGATGCTCACCTCTCCTCGCAGCTCCAGCTCCGCCGCTCGCAGACTCTCTCCGCTCCCTTCGAGCTCCTCAACGCCAAGGGCGCTATCGACACCGCCGCCACCGACATCGCCAACGCCTCGCCGCTCTTCAACGGCCTCGTCTCTGCCATCCTCGACAGCCTCTTCTTCGGCTTCTCTCTCGTCGAGCTCGCCCCGCTCAAAGGCTCTGAGCCGCAGCTCTGCTCCATCGACCGCCGACATGTCGACCCCACCGCCGGCAGGCTCCTCTTCGACCAGTTCGGCTCCGACGGCATCGACTACCGCTCTGCCAAGGAGTACGGCAGGACTGTCCTCGAGTTCCTCTCCCCCGACTCCCTCTTCGGCATCCTCGACAGGGCTGTGCCTCACGTCCTCTACAAGCGCTTCGCACAAGCCTGCTGGAGCGAGTACTGCGAGATATGCGGCATACCTATCCGCTACATCAAGACCAACACCCAAGACCCCGACCTCAGAGCACGCTACGAGGAGATGCTCCAAAACCAGGGCTCCAACCTCAACGCCCTTGTCGACACCGACGACGACATCGGCTTCATCGTCGCCAACAACTCCTCGGGCGAAGCCTACCAGCAGCTCATCAGGCTCTGCACCAACGAGCTCTCCCTGCTCATCTCCGGCGCCGTCATGGGGCAGGACACCGAGTTCGGCTCTCGCGGCAAGGAGCAGGCTTCGTCCGACCTCGCCAACCTCATCGCCGCCTCCGACCGCAGGTTTGTAGAGCAGTGCGTCAACAAGCAGGTGCTGCCCTCGCTCGCCTTCCTCGGCGTGCTGCCTCAGGGGCTCCACTTCCAGTTCGCCACCGCCGAAGACCTCTCCTCGCTCTTCTCCCAGACCATGCAGGCCGCTCAGTTCTTCGACATCGACCCCAAGTGGGTCAGAGACAAGTTCGGCATCGAGGTTACAGGGCTGCGCTCCTCCTCGCCGGCGCTGGCGCTCAACGGCGGCGACGACCACCGGCTCTCTTTTTTCCTCTAAGCGGGCGGTATGACGTCGGCTCCCGGCTCGCTTTCTTCCTCGACGACCTCTATTTCAACCACTCTGCAACGGCGTTGCAACAGTGCTTAAACGACTTCCTCCCGCTCTTCCCCCTCGCTCGCAACCAGCAGGACATCGACACCGACACCGTCTCCCGCATTGCCTCCTCCTCCAGCGCCGTAGACTCTCAGCTCTTCGACACCTACCACAAGGCTCTGCGCCGTGGCGTTGAGCAGACCTTCGCCGACGAGTGCCCCGACCTCTCTGCACAGCTCCTCGCCAACGTCTCGCGCTTCGCCGCCTACAAGGCAGCCTCCGCCACCGCCATGATCCACGATGCCGTTGCCGATAGTGGCGACCTCGACGACGGCATCGCGGCGCTCCACGCTCACCGCCGATGGCTCGCCGCCGAAGCCAACACCGCCACCGCCAGAGCCCGCACCGCCAAGCAGTGGCAGGAGTTCTCCGACCCCGACCGCCTCAGGCTCTTCCCCAACCTCGAATGGCTGCCCTCTCGCTCCGCCACCCCAAGAGAGGCGCACCAAGCCTTCTACCACCTCATACTGCCTAAAGAGCACTCCTTCTGGCAGCGCAACCAGCCCGGCAACCTCTGGAACTGCAAATGCGACTGGCAGGAGACCGACCAGCAGGAAAGCATACCCCACGACCCTGTAAAAGACAAAGACCTCGACGTTGACAACATCGAGGTCTCCGCCAGAGGCATGGAAGGCAACCCCGCCACCACCGGCATGATCTTCTCCAAACAAGCAGGGTATTTCAAAAACACAAGCGCAGGTATTGACCGACAGATGGTAAATCTATACTACGAATCTCATGGAGTACAAATAAGTGCAATCGCCGACCATTCGGAAATTGCGGACAATCTGAAATCAGCAAGGATAATACTTGAAAACAAAGCAGCGAAATCTATAAAGATACTACCTCATCTCAGCCAAGAATGCGGTAGAACCAAAAATCCAGAATATGAGATTGACGGTGCCATCGCTGACGCAAAAAGAATAAGGAGCAACAATGTTGCAGATAGTTTTCTAAAAGCAAAAAAGCAAAACTGCTCCGTTGTTGTCATCGACACAGTCTATACAGAACACCTGCGTGTATATGATATTGCCAAAAACATAGCAAAAAGAATGGATGACTTTACTAATGGCACAATCCAAAAATGTATAGTCATCGTCAAAGGCAAATGCTACACTATTGATAGAAGTTTTTTCCCTGCGAAACCATCGAATAATAGAAATAGCATGATAAATACTGTAACTGAAAAAATATGGAAGTCCATAACTGGGAAATAATAAAGGAGATTACCAAAACGGAAACCTCCTATGACGGGAAAGCATTACACGATCCCCCCCCGTTGGACTGCACGTTACTGCGTCCGCCTTCGGCTGTCGAACTTTAGCACTGCAAAGATACAACCTTTTTTCATAATACAAAAAAAAATTTTCAAAGCCATGGAAAACACCACCACCTCGCGCATCACCATCGTCCTCGACCTCGACGGCAACATCCTCGACCGTTACAACGGCTGGACTCCTCCCGTCCTCGCCAACTATCCGGGGCGCTACTGCCTCAAGTTCCACTTCGTCGAAGCCACCGAGACCCTCGTCTCCGCCGGCACCATCGAAAAACCTTCATTAGACTGACCATGAAATACACCAGCGACACCAAGCACTTCGCAGCCTACATCGTCAGGCTCAAAGAGGGCATAGCCAGAGACCTCCCTCTGCTTGCCGGCAACTGCGCCGTCAGGCTCTTCAAGCGCAACTTCCAGGACGAAGGCTTCTTCTCCAAGAAGTGGACTCCCTCCAAGCGCATCGGACACTCCAAGGGCGCCGCCAACTCTCGCCCCACGCTGACAGGTCCCACGGGCAACCTCGGCCGCTCCTTACGCTTCTTCGCCGGCAACGCCTCCGTCGTCGTCTACTCCGACCTCCCTTACTCCGCCGCTCACAACGAGGGCACTCGCAACGCCGGCAGAGGCAGGCGCACCGTCATCCCTCAGCGACAGTTCATGGGCAACAGCAAGGAGCTCGAAGAAGAGATCAAGCACGTCATCTACAACTACCTCAAAAACATCAAGCCATGATCAACGACATTCGCAACGACCTCACCCCCCTCACCCTCTGGGCGAGAAGGGTCGGGCTTGTAGACTTCCCTCTGCACACCAACGTGGTGAACTATGCCGAGGTCAAGGGCTCCTACGCCGGCGGTCTCTCTGCCGCCTCCACCCCCTTCACCCTCTGCCCGCTCACCCTCGCCACCGCCGACGGCTCTCTATCCTTCACTCTTCCTGTCGACCCTCTCATCTCCATCAGCGGACAGAACACCATTGCCATGCGGCAGGTGGCGCAGAGCTCCATGCGCGGCACCGTCAAAGAGTACTGGAACGCCGACGACTACAAGATAGACATCAAGAGCGTCATCATCGGCGAGGATGCCGACGAGCTCGCCCAGCTCCTCGCCACCCTTCGCTCTCTCATCGACCGCCCTGAGGCTCTCCTCTGCGTATGCCCCTTCCTCAACGACGACTTCGGCATCTCGCGCCTCGTCATTCAGTCCTACTCCTTCCCCGCCACTCAGGGGCTCCGCAACCAGCAGTTCTCACTCTCTTGCCTCTCCGACGAGGCCTACACGCTTATCGAAGAATTATAAACATTTTCCCTCATGCTCATTCCCTGGTACAACATCGCCCGCCTCGTCACCCCTCCACGCTACCGTTCCGGGCATCTCTTCTGCGCTCTCCTCGACGCTTTCCTCTCACACACCCGCCGGCAGGGCATCCTCGCGCAGATCTTCCGCGACACCACCGTGCAGCTCTACTCCAACATTGCGCAGCCCATGGTGGTGGAGAGGCTCCTCAACCTGCGCTATTTCGACAACCCGCTCTACCACTCCACCCTCGGCAACGGCCGCGGCATCTGGATCACCGACGCATCTATGGGCGACATTCTCATCGCCGAACGCCCCGACTACACCCCCAACCACACCTACCGCCGCTTCGCCGGCTGCAACCTTCAGGACGGCTCCACGCAGTCCTCGCAGCGCCTCATGGCTTACAGCGTCCTCCGCTCCTCCACCTCGCACTCCACCTCGCAGATTGTACACTACGAGCACGACCCCAACCACCCCGTCGACCCCATTGAGCTGCAAGCTCTCATCCAGCGACTCGTCTTCTACGGCCTCGACATTCAGGTGCAACAAGGCTAAAAAAAAAAAAAGACCAATCAGGCTTGTCAGTCTAATTGGTCTTTTGATTTTAATTGGTCGTTTTGGCCTAATTCTCCTTTGTGTGATTTTTGGGTATCTGGGTAAACAAGGCCGCTGCTCCTACCAATGTCGTCCCCGCAAATATCGTTCCAGCAACTGTCAGACCCTCTTTCAACGCCCATATAGTTGCCACAATGCCCACTATCACAATCATAAATGCGAATATCAGGCTGATGATATTTACCCATATTTTGCCATTAAGGTCTTTTTTTGCAAGCATTATCCTGTTTTTATTGAACTCTATTCGTGCATCTTGTTCCTTTTCCGCTTTTTTCATCACCCAATCTACCAGCTCAGGCTTAATTTCTTTTAGCATTGCTAATTCTTTTGCTGGTGGAAGCATGGAGTCGTCAACAATGGTTTTCTGTTCCAATATAGTGCCGCCGCCTTTGGGGGTCATCTGTGCCTTGTTATGCTGCGCTACCTTTGTCATACTCCTAACAATATTCAAGTTTATTTTCTCTTTTGCACTCCTTTATCCCTTCTCGCAAATCTCCCCACACGTTGCGCATATCATTTTGTAGATTTTCCTTGTCCTTAGAAGCGTCTATATACTCCATATCCTCTATTTGCTGATATATATCCTTTGTCAGCTCTCCTCTGGCTTCCTTATGGGCTTCTCTTGCATCGCCACAGCACAGCATCTGGCATATTGTCTCTATTATTTTCATCCTTCCTGTGTTTTGTTTCCGCCTGCAAAAATACCACTTTTTCTCTTTTCTGCAAAAAAAAAGCCCCACAGGTCTCCCCATGGGGCGACGTTGCAACACCCTCTTGCAACGTCGTTGCAACATCATTGCAACACGCTTTACAAGTCGCTTATATACGCCGTGGTGAACGATATGCTGTACACCTCGTAGCTCTTGTCGCTGAAATCGTGGTACAGGTGGCTGATCCTTATCGGCTGGAACTCCCTGCCGGGCGTCCGTCCCGTCAGCCCGTTCACCGCCATGCACACCTCCTCCACCAAGTCCATCACCGCATACGACGCCGCCTTCTGCGACGTGTTGGCACCCGTCAGCGCTCGTCCGCCGGGCGTTGACTGCATCGCCATGCTGCTGCGGCTCAGCGACTGGTCTGCCACCGTTATCACTCCGTACACCCTTGCGTCGTACTCCCCGTTGAGTATCTCGCTATACTCTACCGACTTGAACTCTATCAAGGCGCATGGAAACTTCACCGGCGGCTGATCGTATTTCAGCTGTCCCCAGTCGCGGTCTATGTAGCGGAGACCCTCCACGTTGGCGGCAAGCTCCTGCTGTATGGCTTCTATTATCTCTTTCATGGTTTTTTGGTTTTTTTTTACGGTTTATCTGTCGCAACCTTGTTCCTTCTGCTCCTGCTCTATTACGTCTAACAGGCTTAGCTGGTTGCTTGGCGCAGCGCTCTCCGTCTGTCCGAGGCGCGCCATCTCGTCGGCAAGCTCCTGCTTCAGCCCACCTATGCCGAGGATGCGCATGTACTGCATGTAGCTGATGTGATATATCGGCTCTATATGGTACTGCCATATCCCCTTGTACGTTGTCATCCCCTCCACATAATAGTTCTTCGTCAGTCGCTGTATGTCTATATGCCTCTTCAGCACGTTTATTCTGCTACGCTTTTTCATGGTCTTATTGCTTGTTGGTTATCCTTTGCATGCGTCTGCGCCAGTCCGCCTCTGCGCCTCGCTCGCGGTACTCCTTGCGGCTCTCGTGCTCCTCCATGCTCCTACGCTCGCCAGCCTCCATCCGCTCCTCGGCGTACTTCGCAAACCACCCCTCCACCATCGGCACGTTCACTATGCTGTAGTAGTTGCCGCCGTTCCACGCGCCGCTCACCGCACGCTCGAACACTATATGCACGTCGGGCATCGTCAGCCATCGGTAGCGGCTCATCACGCTCTCGGCTATCCGCTCTATCATCGCCTCGCTCAGCCCGCGCGGCAGGTTCAGCATGTCGTTCATCCACACGCACTGCAGCTTTATCAGCGCCTTCACACGCCGCGCGTTGCCCTCGTCAGAGCGTATCAAGGCGCCTATCGCCGGCTCGCCGAGCTCTATGGCTTGCATCGCCGTCTCGCAGTGCGACAGCCTCGCTCGCAGCGCATCAGGTGTACAGCTCTGCAAGTATCTGGCGCTTGTAACTGTCGGCAATGCCGTTGTGTTGTCTTGTCCCATCGAGTATGCGTTTTATGTAACTGTTGTAATTGCTGTTGATCGTCGCCATGCCGAAGCGGTCCCGCTCCCACTCGTCGCCCACCTCCCAGCACCGGCGTATGTAGTGCTCTATCAGCGCCGCCTCGTCGTAGCCCTCGCCCTTGCCCAGGCTCTCCATCAGCCTGCGCAGCTTGACGCGCAGCTGCTTGCCTCCCACGCCGTCCTTCACCGTCCAGTAGTACGGCAAGCCCGTCAGCTCGCCATACACACGGCAGAACAGCGGCTTGAGGTTCTTTACGTCTGTTTGTTCCATATTATTGTGTGTGTTGGTTCTTTTTTTTCCTTAAAAGCCCGACCCCTGTTGAGGCAGGAGCCGGGCTCGTGCGTCAAGTGTGCTTCTTCTTCGTAGCCTACTTCTGCTTGTACACCGCCAGGGTCTCTGCCACGTGGGCTGTGTATCCTATCTCGTCAAGCAGGCGGAACAGCAGGTCGGGGGCAGCCACGCTCATCATCTGGTCGTCGAACTTCACGTCTATGTAGTCGCTGCCGCCGTAGTCGATGAACTTCGTGAGCCACTTGTCTGTGAGCAGCTCCTTGTCGTAGTCGCCCTTCAACGTGTTGCGGCGCTCTACGCGCACATGGCTGTCGATGTGGAACGTGTTGCCCTCCCACTTCTCGGGATGGTCTACGGCGTACTGCTTCAGCACTTCGCTCATCTGTTTCACTATCTTGGTCTGCTCGTCCGCGATGCTCTTGGCCTCGTAGAACTTCTTTGCCACCTCCTCGATGTCGAGGACGGTGTTCTGGTTTGCTCGTTTAATTGCCATAACTTTGGAATTTTTTGAGTTGGTTAATAATTTTTGTTCTTTCAGGGTTGCAACCTTTGGAGCCCATGGGGCTTCGACACCCCCGTGTCTCAGGATTATTGCTGGCCGCCGCGCCAGCCCGATGGGCTCTGCCGTCTCAGTGTTTCAGAAGCGTTAGCCTTCTGTCTATTCCATTCTCTCCTTCATCTTCGCCTTCTGCTCCGCATATCGCGCCCTCGCCTTGGCGTTGTGCTCCTCGCGGTGCTTCTCGTGGTAGGCTCTCACACGGCTTATTACCTCCTCGCGGTTGCGCATGTAGTACGCATGGCGCTGCGCCTTCTGGTCGCCGGTAAGGGCGACGCCGTGCTGCTCCACATAGTACTCCGTCCACCCCTTTATCTCAGCATCCTCTGGCATGTAGCGCTCCCGGCGGGCTATCTCCACCGCTCTCTCCGGGCTGGTGGTCATCATCGTGGTTATGCACGTCCGACCCTCCACCTCGTAGATCAGCGTCGTGCCGCGGTGCACATGGCGCACATGGCGCATGTCCTGCGCCGGCATGTACTTGATGTCAGTGGTGTGGCGCATCTTGTCGTAATAAAATCTTTCCATTGTCTTTGTCCTCCTTGTTGTTATTTTTTCTTGTTGAAGTAGTTGTACAGCCTCGCCAGCGTGGCGAGGTCTATCTTGTTTATCTCTTCGGCCTTCGCCGCTCGGCATATCACCTCCTTCACATAATCCATCGTGGCGCCATGCCTGCCGTTGCGCTCCAGCCATCCGTACACGGCGCCTATCAACCTCTTGCGAGCCTTGCCCTCTTGGCTGTCCTCCCGACATCTCGCGCCCCGCGCCTCTGCCAGCGTGCGCAGCTGCTCTATCACCTCGTCGGCCTCTGCCTCCGTCAGCTCGCTGGTGTGCTCCGTGCGTCCACCAGTTACTCCCTCCACTATCCACCCCACCAGGTGCCGCTCTGCCTTTGCCATCTGAGCCATGCGCCACAGCGCACGGTTCTGCGCCTTCGTCCGTCCGCTCATGGCCTGCCCCCTTCCTTTATGCTCCAGTACTCGCTCGCCTCCACGCTGTCGGCATCCACCGTAGCCCCGCCGCCGTA
>JAZRVD010000017.1:0-4314 GCA_045598945.1 Bacteroidales bacterium
GACTTTTTTTATATTAAGTGGGACAGACGATAAACGACATAATGAAGCGCTATTGGGGCTATGATGCTTTTCGTAGTCCACAAGAGGAGGTCATCAAGTCGGTGCTTTCTGGCAACGACACGTTGGCTCTCATGCCTACAGGTGGTGGCAAGTCGCTCTGCTATCAGATACCTGCGTTGTATCTGCAAGGCATGACGCTTGTTGTCTCGCCGTTGATAGCGCTTATGATAGACCAGGTTGAACAGCTCAAGCGTCGTGGCATAGCTGCGGCATGTATCATCAGCTCTATGGGGCCCAACTCGCAGGAGGTGGTCTTGGAAAAGGCTGTGCGAGGCGAGTTGAAGCTTCTGTATGTCTCGCCAGAGCGTCTTGCCCAGCGTGTATTTGTCGAGCATTTTCGTCGCATGCCGGTCAATCTAATTGCTGTCGATGAGGCTCATTGTATCTCGCAGTGGGGCTTTGACTTCCGCCCGTCGTATCTCAATATTGGCCGTATACGGCAGTATTTTCCTAACGTACCGTTGCTTGCCCTTACCGCCACTGCCACGCCTGTCGTTGTGAAGGATATACAGCTGATGTTGTCATTTCGCAATTCGTCATTTTTTGTCTCTTCCTTTGTGCGAAAAAATCTTTCGTACATTGTCTGCCACGAAGACGACAAGATTGGGCGTCTGCTGCGGATAATAAGGGGTGTCAACGGCAGTGGCATAGTTTATGTGCGTAATAGGCGTAGAACCTATCAGGTTGCTATGGAGCTTCGCAGCTATGGCATCTCGGCGGAGTACTACCACGCCGGCCGTAGCGTTGTAGAGCGTGAGCAGTGTCAGTTTTTATGGAGCAAAGGGTCGTGTCAAGTGATGGTGGCCACCAATGCTTTCGGCATGGGTATCGACAAGAGCGACGTGCGTTATGTGGTACATCTCGATATCCCAGACTCACCTGAAGCCTACTACCAGGAGGCAGGTAGGGCGGGTCGCGACGGCAAGCCGGCATACTGTGTCTTGCTGTACAACGACAGCGACGAGCAGAAGCTCCACGAGTCGTTCCAGCAAAAATATCCGTCGCTAAAGTATATCCGTAACGTATATCGTGGTATATGCAACTGTTGTCAGGTGCCCATAGGCGGTGGCCTCGGTGTTGTATATCCTTTAGATTACGAGGCGATATGTTCCACTTATCGTTTCGAGCCGTTAAGCTTCTTCTCGTCATTGCAGCATCTGCAGCGTGAGGGCTTGCTGGACTTTCCAGAGGTCGACAAGGTGCAGTCAAAGGTTTTTGTTTCCATCGACAGGGAGGAGGTCTATCAGTTTCGCCTGTCGCATCGTCGTTTCGACTCGTTGTTCGATGCCATATTTAGACACTATGGCGGCATATTTCAAGACTTTGTAACCATCTCGGAGAAAGACATTGCTCGATGGACGCATCTTGAGGTGAAGACTGTTGTCGGCCATCTGCGGCAGCTCGATGCGTACAAGATAATACATTACGAGCAGAAGCTTGACGCACCTTCGCTTGTGTTCACCACGCCGCGTGTCGATGCCGATACCATTTTGCTCAACGAGCAGAACTATAAAGCTATAGTGCTGCATGCTGAAGAGCGTAAGAAAGTGATGTTGTCGTATGTCCATCTTGAGGAAGGCTGTCGTGTGGCATTCCTTGTCGATTATTTTGGCGAGAAGTCAGTCGCCGATTGTTGTTCGTGCGACTTATGTAGAGCGAGGAGCAAGAAGAGTGCTATCGACGAGGCTGCTATAGAACGGCGTATATATGAGCTATTGTCGCAAGGACCTATCTCCGTCAAGGCTCTTGTCGATACGTTGGCGGGGAGTGCTGACGTGTCGGATATGTCGGCGATAGAGTCTTTGGTGCGAAAGCTTGTCGACGAGCGCAAGGTAGGTGTCGACGAGATGATGAGGCTGTATAGGTAATTCACTGTAATTTTGCTTGAAGAGTATAAGCGTTCTAATTTATAGCGCTGTTTTCTCGTCTCGGCATAGTAAAAGCTTCGCTTTTTCTCTGCTCTCGAATTATCGAAAGTGTCTATTTCTTAGTGATGTATTCTCGTCTCGGCAGCTTTACGTCCAATTTATTGCTAATTCGCATCCAATGTTTTATTTAACATTGTAAAAAACACAACGGGCGGCACTGATGAGGTGCTGCCCGTTGGCGTTTATCGTTATGAACGACAATGTAGACTATTCTTTGTCGAGTTGTTCGTTGAGGAGGTTGCCGAAGACGTCGCCGAGGGTGGTCTTTTCAAGGTTGTCGTTTATTTTCTTGACAGACTTCTTGGTGTTACGTTCTTTCTTGGCTTCTTCGTTTTCAGCCTTAGCGTGCTCGGCTTCGATAGCGTCGGTGAAGATACGCGTGTGGCTTACGACAATCTTTCTGTTCTCTTTGTTGAACTCGATGACCTTGAACTCGAGGGTCTCGTCCATGCGGGCCTTTGTCTTGTCTTCCTTCTCAAGGTGGCGAGCAGGAGCGAAAGCTTCGATGCCGTGAGGCAGGGTTACGGTAGCGCCCTTCTCGTTGAGAGAGGTGATGGTGCCTTCGTGAATGCTGTCGACGGGGAAGAGGGTCTCGTAGATATCCCATGGGTTTGGCTCAAGCTGTTTGTGGCCCAAGCTGAGGCGGTGCTCCTGGGTGTTGACTTCGAGGACGATGACGTCGATTTTCTCGCCGTTATGGATGAAGTCGGCAGGATGTTTGACCTTCTTGGTCCAGCTGAGGTCGCTGATGTGGATAAGGCCGTCGACGCCTTCTTCCAGTTCCACGAAGATGCCGAAGTTGGTGAAGTTGCGGACAACGCCGGTGTGGCGGCTGCCTACGCTGTATTTCTCATCGATATTGAGCCATGGGTCTGGCATGAGCTGTTTGATGCCGAGGCTCATCTTGCGTCTTTCGCGGTCGAGGTTCAAGATGACAGCTTCCACTTCCTGACCTTGCTGGAGGAAGTCTTGAGCGCTGCGGAGGTGCTGGCTCCAGCTCATCTCGCTGACGTGGATAAGGCCTTCTACGCCGGGGATAATCTCGACGAAAGCGCCATATTCAGCCATGACAACGACTTTACCTTTAACCTTGTCGCCTTCTTTAAGTTCTGGGTCGAGGGCGTTCCATGGGTGAGGAGTGAGCTGTTTGAGACCGAGCTGTATGCGATGCTTGGCTTCGTCGAAGTCGAGGGTAACGACGTTGAGCTTTTGGTCGATGCTGACAATCTCTTCTGGGTGGTTGACGCGGCCCCAGCTGAGGTCGGTGATGTGGATAAGGCCGTCAACGCCGCCGAGGTCGACAAACACGCCGTACTTGGTGATGTTCTTGACGGTGCCTTCCAGCACCTGACCTTTTTCGAGGTGGCTGATAATCTCAGCTTTCTGAGCTTCGATGACGTCTTCGATAAGAGCCTTGTGGCTGACGACGACATTTTTGTATTCGTGGTTGATCTTAACAACTTTGAATTCCATCTCTTTGCCGACGTAAACGTCGTAGTCGCGTATCTGCTTGACGTCGATTTGGCTGCCTGGGAGGAATGCGTCGATGTTCTCGAACACGCTGACGATGAGACCACCTTTGGTGCGGCTTTTCACGAAGCCTTTGATGATCTCTTGGTTGTCGTAAGCCTCGTTGACGCGCTCCCATGATTTGAGGATGCGAGCTTTCTTGTGGGAGAGGATGAGCTGTCCGTTGCTGTCTTCCTGGCTTTCGACGTAGACCTCGATCTTGTCGCCAGGTTTGAATTCGCTGTTATAGCGCAGTTCGGATGCGCTGATGACGCCGTCGGATTTGAATCCGATGTTTACGACTGCTTCGCGGTCGTTGATAGAGACGATGGTGCCTTCGATAACCTGTCTTTCGCTGATGCTTTTGAAGGTGTCGTTGTATGCTTTTTCCAGATTTTCGTTGATTTGCTCTTCTTTCTTGTCGATAGCACCCCAGTCAAAATTCGGATCCGGCTGTACGTCTTTGTAGTTCATAAAATGTGTTTTTTGTTTGTGCCTCCTATCAGGCGGGTTAGACTTAAATGATATATTGCACTGAGTATTATGTAGTTGATAGGCACCACCTACTCGTTGCAACAAAGTGCAAAGTTAGTTATTTTTTTTGAAATAATAGCAATTTATTTTTATGGTGCAGTATATTGGTCTCTATGATAGGGATTATAGAGGGGTTCTATAAATAAAGAATCCCGCTTTTTACCCCCTATACATCCAAGAGTGTTGTGAGCTCTTCAATATATTTGAGCATGGAAACATTCATCCACCGTCCATTTTCTTCTATCTTCACTTTTTTATATTTTGAAAGCATTCTAAAGATTTG
>JAZRVD010000018.1:0-6930 GCA_045598945.1 Bacteroidales bacterium
GAGGCTCAGAAAGGGCCGCCACTGCCAACACTTTTTGATTAGGGGGGCTTACTTTTGGAGAAATGCAACCCGAAGCCAGTATTTACTTGGCTCCGGGCAGATAATTTATGCTATTTTGAATTTTACCGGACAGCAATAAAAAGTATTTTTGCATAGTGATATAAAAATTAATTTGGTATGAATATAAAAGCGCACAGCGTTAGAACAGGCTTGCTGTTCTTTCTCTTTTTGCTGGCAATTGGCGTGATTAATGCTCAAAATGTAGACCTCTCTTTTCTGAGACAAAAATGTCCTAAGCTAACACAAAAGTATCATGATGAGTTGGGCAAGTATCACTCCCAGTATATTTTTGCTGTCGATGTCTCTGGCACTATGGACAAATATCAAGGTGCTGTCTTGCACGCTTTGACAACATTTTTCAACGCACTCCCCAATGGCGACAATGTTGTTGTTGTTCCTTTTGGCACGTATGCTGTCGACCTGATGGATTATGCTGGCAAGATCAACGCCCAGGTGCGTCAATCGCTAACATCTAATATCGCATCGCTATACAGCAATCCCAATTATTCGGCCGATATGAAGCAGTGCACTGATGTCGAGAAGGCTTGTAATATGATTTCTAAAAAGATAAATCTTTCGTCGGCATATAAAAACAATGTGGTTATTATCCTTACCGATTTCAGGAATGACAACGGCACGGAAAGACGATTGACTGACGAACAACTCAACACTATGGACCAGAATTTTGCCGCCGCCACACAAGGCATGTATACCCGTGTAGTGGCTCTCAACCTTGCCACTCCTGCCGATATGCAAAAGCCGGGCTACTGCCTCGACCAACTTAAGGACAAGGTGTTTTATGCCACTGCCAATGGCCTGGAAATAGTGTCGATATCCAACCCTGGCTCTCAAATCGAGAGTTGGTTTGATTATTTGAAACGCGAGATTATGGTAGAAAAGATGCGTGCCATTATTGTTGACGAGAACAAGATGGCTCCTGCCGAGCTGGTTACCAAGGTGGACATCGACGGCAATGTTGATGCACATATCTCGTGGACGCCTACCAAGCTCTATCCTATGATGAAAATTGGCAAGACCACTATAGGCAATCCCGACTTCATATTTGTTGACGATACTACTCTGTGGCAGAACACCAAAGACTCTGTGCTTGAATTGGAATTGGGGCAGATAAAGCATAATGATATGGGTTTGCATAAATTAAATGACAGTCTATTCCTTGGTATCGACCTGCCCACCGAATACGATGACGAATTGCTGTGGCTCAAGGTTAAGAAGCCTTTGCCGAATACCAACACCATGCAGTCGAGGTGGATTTTCACTTTCTTCCTTCCATTCTGGCTGACAGTGTGTATTGTCCTTGCATTGTTCATCTATCTGATAATGGTTATAAAGGCCATTGGCAGAAACAAGACCGAACGTTTTACTGGTACGGTAGATTTTTATGACTCTGTGGGACATGATATAGGCAATACTATCAATGTAAGAGTTAGTTCTTCAAGTACTCTTATTATAGGTGAATCTGGCAACTATGGCTGCGACCTTTCCGGCGCCAAATGGGCCATACAGGTCAAAAAGGTAACATCATCGCCTTTCTTGGTATGGAAACGCCCAGCTTTTAAGTGGAGTGCAAGAGGCGGTTATATTCAGAGTGGAAAAAAACGCCAAGGACTGCTTGGCCGCTACGGCAAAAGCAACACACAAAAGAGGGCTGACATTGCATGCGGAGAGGACATGAACAAGATAACACATAGCGTAACAATAAAAATCAAATAATTATACATATTATGGCAAACGAAAAACATATTTTCATTGGAATTGGTGGTCAGGGTGTAAAGACAGTTGCACAGATTAAGGCTAAGGTGTATGAGAAAAAGTTTCCAGAGGCCACGGCGTCGAAGACAAGACGTCAGGCCATGGACGACAGCTATCGATTCCTGTTTATCGACACCGACCAACGCGATATCGACAATGCCAACAAGAACAATCGCGAGAGCTTTGAGTATGGCAGGATTCCTTTCATCAACCCTCAAACCGACCTCGTCAATTTAGGCAAGGCCAATCCGGCGGCTATCTACTACGAGGCACAAAAGGACCCTAACAACCTTATCAACAAGCGTATTCTTGAAGCTTGCTCTGTCGAGCTTTCCAACAATATACCCGACCAGCCCCTGTCTTTTGGCGCTGGCGCATTCCGCATCAAGTCTCGTATAGCTTTTGCTCATTCGCTGGCAGATTTTCAAAGCAAGATGCAGGCGGCCATTTCATCGCTCAACGATGTCAAGACGGTAGGCGGCGAGGACTGCATCATCTACTATTGGTTAGTAAGCAGCTGCCTTGGTGGCACTGGCTCAGGTATATTCAACGATGTGTTGTATCATATAAATCAGCTGCACCGTCAGATAGTGGGCAACGGCGACCCGCAGTTGGTATATACGCTCTTTATGCCCAAGGTATTCATCGACAGCAATGCGACGGAAGAGAAATATCCGTTAAATGCCTATGCTGTCTTTTCGGAGTTGGACGCCTTCAAGAAAATGAGCTATGAAGAGAAACAAAGTTGTGTGATGCACCGTCTTGTGTTCAACAACGACTACAACCTCGTCGACCCTTCCAAGCGCTACTGCCCTTTCTATTATGTGATACCTATCGACATCCAGACCGACAAGGGTACAAGTCTTGGCTCTACCGACGTGATGTGCCACAACACCGCCGAAATGCTCTATCATCTGCACAACGGTCAGGCTGGCGCAACGTTTAGAAGCGACATCGACAACTATATGAACGACATCATGCTTAGAAACCACGAGGAGTTCTTGGTGCCTATGGGCTATGTGTCGCTACAGAAGCCCCAGGAGCAGTATGCCAAGTACATGCGTGCTCGTTTCCGCCGCGACATTCTCCGTTCATGGCTGTTGTGCAACGACAAGAAACAGGCCACTGTGTCTAAGGAAGATGTGGAGACATTGCGCAAAGAGTTTTTCAAAGAGCTTGAGATTAACGAGATAGACTCCTTTGCCAACAGTCTGAAGATGTTGGCAAAGAAACTCAAAAACATGCTAATGTCTGCCGACACCTCTCAAGAGGAAATGGACGATGATTTGCAGATAAGTAGCATTGTTGTTGAATGTGGAAAGATAGAGCGCTGTTTCGAGGCAGAGAGTACGGAAGAAAAGTTGGGCTATTACAAGAGTTTCATTGTGTCGAGGCTTTGGCAGGCGGCAGAGAACCTTATCAAGGAGCGTGGCCTGGCATACGCCTACAATGCAATCATCGAAGTCAGAAAGTCGTTGCTTAAAGAGTATAAGGAGGAGAATAGCACGTTGTCGGAGGCTGATACAAGCCTGAAGAACATGATGACCAACGAGGTAGAGCCTAAGTGCGATAAGACCAGGAGAGAATGGATTGAATACATAACGAAAAACAATAAAAAAGATATTGAAGATTATGTACAATCTGTCATGGAGTATGTGGATAAGTTTGTAGAGCTGAAAGTGAGAGAATGGGCGCATAGGTTAAAGGCCGGTTTCTGCACCGACGAAAAGAACGACGAGTTGTCGCGACTGGCGCGCCACATATCCGGAATGATAGACAAGGTGGGCGACATGACCCGCGAGGCGGTGAAGTACTACAACCATCTCTCTATGGACTTTAGCGACACCGCCCTCGATGTAACAACGGTCTATCTGCCTATGCTCAAGACTATTTGCAACGGCAACGGCTGGGTGACAGGCAACTTCTTTAGCAAGTTGTACACCAAGTTGATTGGTGCCGAAGAGGATGCCGAAGAGACCCCGTTGCGCAAAGATTTGATGCGTTTCCTCAACAGAAATATCTATGCCGCCGATGAGGAGGTATCCACCTCTTACAAGGTGAAGCTGATGAAAAAACAGGTGGACGAGGATGAGGACGAAGAGGCAAAGCAAAACGATACCGATGTAAGATTTTTTGCCAATCCAGTCCTGGTAGATCGTGGCAATGTCAGTGCAGAAAAGATTATCGATGATTTCCTGACGTTGGCAGTAAAAAGCTTCGAGAAGGCTCTCTGTCAGGACAAGAGCATTCAAGAGACGTGGGAGAACAGAAAAATCTCTGCCTTCTTTGGCGACCTTACTAACGAAGAAAAAGACGAGGTGCGACGTGCTTTGAATCCGGCACTCTTCTTCAGTTACAACACCAGCCGTATCGATGTTACCACCAAAGAGGAGCATATCATCTTTGTGGCTGGCAGCGAAGAACTTGCCAGCGAGATGCTGGGCTATCAAAAGGGCAATACAATGCACCGTTTTGAAAAGGACGGCGACGAGAACACTGCTTTGGTGTTGAAGTCGAAGTTTGGTCTCTCTCTTCAGGACTATCGTATCTACGACTCGCTCAAGATGGTCTACGACAATGCGTCGTTCAAGAAAAAATATCATTTCCATCACATCTTTGCTCAATATCTCGACAAGCTTACACTCGACAACCTGCCTTATGAAGTCTTGCCTCAGCATCGCACTTTTGTCAAGATGCTGGTGTTGGAAGCCATGCGCGGCGAGCTCGCTCCTTTGTTCTATGCCGACAAATACGAAAGCGAGGCGTTTATAGACACTATGTATTTCTCCGACTACGAAAAGTCGTTCAAGATAGCCTTGCCAGAGGCTGTCATTACCGACCAGAATGTTACCGAAGGCAAGATTGGCCTAAAAACAGAGTCTGAAGGCAGGAAGCTTTTCCGTGAGATTGAAGGCGTTAACTTCGCCGAGCGTTTCAAGAAATACAAGAGCTACTACTACAACGAGCGTTTTGGCGAAACAGCCGACCGCCTTATCCAAGCTATACTTCGTACCACTGTTGCCGGCGAGAACAACCTCCCTGTCAAAGGCGAAGCTATTCTCAAGGAGTGCTACACTGACAAGCGGGAAGCATTGCTGATGAAACTTAGCGAGGAAAAGAAGAAGGCGAACCTTGTCGAAGAGAAACGTTTGTATAGCATATTCTTCACTATCTTGAGAGAAGAGTATAAGACTGTTAATGAATTTACCAAGTAAAGTATGCTGCCACTCTGGATCATCGATCTTAGGGGGAAATCTGACCGACGAGATTGCTTTCTAAATCTTATCGGTCAGGTTGACCATATATTTATTGCTAATACATCTTCAACGGAATTGTCGGACTCCATGCTGTCGGAAAACGATTCAGCGTTGAAAGGCAACTATTGGCGCTACAGCTGTCTGGGCGACAATACATACGATGTATCTATTAGCAGTAATGACGGTAATCGTATATATGACGGTGGCATATATGACAGTGGCGACACTTTACAGCATGACAGCCTGGCCGAATACACAGCCTCTCAACTCTATCGATTTCAAGAGGATTTGGTGTCGGAAGGACAGGCGTTTATAAAGGATTTAAGACTTAGCAATGCTCATCCGGACATCAAAATCAACATTGTTGTCTTGGGCGATTTGACAGAAGATTTTACCCGTATCGTTTTCCCCTCTGTTGCTCGAATACTTCAAAAGGAAAAGGGTAGAATGTTGCCTCACCATATCCATCAAGGTATGGAAATTATAGGCATGATCTTTATCCCAAGCAATATCAATACGTTGCATGTAAAGAAACGTAGAAGCATGCAGCGCACGTTGAACGAAGTTGAGGTGCAGCATTGTGTCAACGAGATGCGTGGCTACGACCACATGATGTACTATCAAGATGTACAAAACCGTACCGAATGCTCGTTCTCTTTGCTCGACGACGAACACCTGGCGCAATATCTTTTCCAGTGCATAGTACATCTCTATCTGGCTTGCGACAAGACCCATCCTTTGTTGAGTGGCACAACGTCGGCAGACATGTTCTACTTCTCTATGGGTGTTACCTCGCTGCATTACAACTCTGCCAACGAAAGCATTGCCGCTCAAAACAAGCTGGCTCGCGATGTAATGCGTGCCTTAAGGTCTACAGGCTTGGACGAAAACAAGAGCTTTACATTCCCTATCCTGGACGAAAAATTCTACAAGCCTGAAGTCCTTTTGGACAATTTCTCTATACTCAGCAAGTTCGATGAAGACCTCGTTTATATCGAGCCGCCCTCGCCGCATCCTTATCGCAATTTCCTGCATCGCAGATTGAAAAGGTATTATTACGACCTTTATCTAAGGTACTTCTCTAAAAACCTGATGCAGGATATTCATCGCAAGGTGGAGTCGTGTTCTATTCAGGCTCTTGAGGCTATTGCTATTAAAAGCAAGAAGGATTTTGCCGAAGCGCAGAAGTTTATCATCGAGCAACTCAGGAATATTATTGGCTCTTTTAGCGCCGACGATGGCGGCATACCAAAGGTCTCCTTGCTGTTTAGAGAGATGCAGAATCGCATATCCATTTATCGCAACGACGTCCGTCCTATCATTGAACGAAAATATTGGCAAAAGATAGAGGAAAAATATGTCTCGTCGAGTATCAACGATGACTTTATAGAGTATCACGATGCATACGTTTCGGACATAAAAAATAAGACCGAAGGCAAACTTCAGATGGAGTTGAAGAAGACAGCCATCGACAACCTCGATAGTCATATAAGTCAAGAAAGCACCTTGCTGAGCGTGGTGAGCAGGAGCCTCTTGCTGGGCATCATGATGGTGTTGGCAGGTATTCCTCTTCTCTCTTGGATCTCTCCAAGTTTTGTCAATCTGGGCGACATACGCCACTATTCGCTATGGTGGTCTATTCTTCTATTTGTCATACCTTTGCTAATACAGCTCTTCAAAATTATCAGATACCAGAGAAAAAAGAAGATCTTGGTAAACAAATTATTGCTGTCCGGTAAAATTCAAAATAGCATAAATTATCTGCCCGGAGCCAAGTAAATACTGGCTTCGGGTTGCATTTCTCCAAAAGTAAGCCCCCCTAATCAAAAAGTGTTGGCAG
>JAZRVD010000019.1:0-4052 GCA_045598945.1 Bacteroidales bacterium
CTGTCCGGTAAAATGACTATCTTTGCTCATGGTTATGATTTGGTTTTGTAGTGAAAGCAAAGATAACCAAAAGGGCTGATACTTCATGTGAGTACCAGCCCTAAATTTATCAATTCAAAAAAGTTTTACCGGACAGCAATATAAACAAATTAAAGGCCATCTATCTCCACGACGCTTACGCACGCATAGCCAACAGAGCCGAGTCGGAGGTCAATTTGTTCTACGACAAACTCATCGAATTGGGTGGCAAGTATATAGACCGTTGCAAACAAATATCTGCCGAGTTGGAGCAGGGCTTTAAGGACAAGAAGATGGTAAAGCAGCTGTTCCCTTACTCTATGTTCAATCAGCCTTTGGTAGGCGGCTCTTTCGGCGATGCCAAGATGTTGCCGACATTTAATATGGACAATGTCGATGTTAATATCAACTACATCAAATATAAGTTCAACGAACTGTCGTTAAAGGAGTATTTTATTTTCATCAACCAGCATAGAGACATTGTGATGGAATTGTTTGCCGATGTCTGTCTGACCGAGAATCTGCTTCGTCGCACAAACGAGAAAGGCGACGAAGAACTTGTTTCTAAGGCTCAGCAAGAGGTTGAACAACAGCAAAAATGGCAAAGCCGTCTATCCACTTTCTACAGCAAGCTGCACGAGACAACCGGCAATGCCGTCTTGCAACGCGACAACGACACCGTAGGCGAAAAACTGTCTCTCTATTGCGAACGCAATGGCAACAATGTATTTGAAGGCATGGTGGCATACGCCGCTTCGAATGGCGAGATTACATCGTCGTCGGACCAGGAATATGTCGACGTGAAAACCAACGACAAGCGTGTGGCTGACTTTATCATACCCTATCTGCCAACATCATCGCAACATTTCCAGCCAGACAAGGAGAACGACATCTACAAAAAATATCTCTTCCTTACCCGCTGGAGAAGTTTCAACAGCATTGTCTTAAACAGAATATTGCCAACAGAAGACTTCGATGCTCAAATACACAGAGAGAGAATTGAAGACTCGCAATATAAGAATGATTATTCTCCGCATCCATCTTCGTTGCTCTTGTGGGCTTTGACTTCATACGACTCCTCTACCGATTGGCTCAGGCTTTTCGATACAAGATTTTTCGACAAGGCGTATGAGGATAAAAACATCTATAGGAGGATACTTAATCAAAACGATTGATATTTCTTGAAAAATGGATCTGATAGCTATATTAATTGGTCTGCTTATTGTTGTATTCTTGGTAGCATTCGTTAAGCTTAGAAGTGTGCGAGTATGGATTAGTGCCAAGGATCAGCATCAATGTATGACGCAGTTGGGGGTGATGGATTTCGTCGACAATCAAACTGTACCTTCTGTCAGATTGGTCGGTCAGTCTAAGTCGCAGACTGTTGGAAATGTCAAGATAGGCGACAATGGCGACAATGCCGACGTCTATATGTCGGTGTCGGATATCGATGCAGAAAACTCCGCCTTATCTTATTGCGGCTATATCAATCCCGAAGGCTATATCTTCTTTCAAGCCGACAAGACCAAAGCTCCCGAACAAATAGGATATACCGCACGCCCTTCCAGACCTTGCGAGCCTACCGTCTTTGGTGAAAGATCGTGGAAAAACCTTTGGATGAAATGCTGTCTCAACGCCTATGTTGGCGAGGTGCCTGACAACGGCAAGAGCAAGGAGCCTGTGGCATGCTGTCAATACGTTAGTCTGCGCTCCTCAAAAAATGACGCCATGCCTCCAGAGGCAAGGTCTGCCGCCTTTGGCCTCTTTTTCAAGAAGTTTTATCGACACAACTATCAGGAATATCTCAAAACGCCATACTATGGCTGGAACGACACCGCTCTGCTCTCCGCTTTTTTCTATGCCTTAATCTATGTGCTGTTTTATCTTGTTTGGGTCAAGATACTCAACAATCAGTTTCTTGGTACTCATTACCAGTGGTCTCTTCCTGTATTTTTCGCCTATTTTGGATTATGGGCGTTAGTGCGCAGATATAAGATACAAAGTATAGAAAGAGCTCATTCCATACAGCCTATAGTGTCTTTGTTCAACAAGTCTTTGGGTCAGAATGTTGTAGAGTGGGCAATCATGATATGTTGCTCTATCACGTTGGCTTTTACATGGGATTTTTATCAATTCGATTTTGTCCCACTCTGTCTGGTTGTTATGATTGGCATTGCCCTAAACAAAGTGTCAAAAGTTGCTGCAAAAAGATGGACTATAATCAATCCGCTGTCATATTCAGACACTGAAACAGAACTCGACTCGCCGATTCCTAATGGCGATATCGTAAAAAACTATTCGTGGCGGCTCGACTCGTCAGAGAAGAAAGATGTTACAGGCAATGTCTCTATATCTTTCAACGCTCAGTACATAACCGATCTGAGATATGTCAATCCTTTTTTCGACCAGCGCAAAGACAAGCCTATCGGCGAGATGGTAAAGGACATGTCTTATTATCTCAATCAACACAGCGGCATAACATTCCGTTTGAGATATTTGATGGGACAGATTGAGAAGATATGCAATCAAAACCTTTTGCTCGAACAGGACAAGATACAGTTTGTCCTCGACTTTGTACAAGAGCCAAATATCCGTTTTTGTCCTAACAAGGACAGTAAGCCTATTAGTCAATACGAAGACTATATACGCTATCCCGATGAGGTGTTGTACGACCAAGAGGCCGATAGCAATAGCAAGGCTTTTCTGGCCGCTATGATGTTTCATCATCTGGAGTATAACGTCTTGTTCCTCTATTCAAGGTTGCAGCACCATGGAGCTATTGGCATAGAGGTGGATCCCTCGTGGGTCGATGGCGATTTTATTTTCGGCAAGCCATTGGAGGATGCCACATTTGTTCATAACAACAAGCGCTATCTCTTTTGCGAAACAGCTGTCGACGGTTTTCTTATTGGCGGCACGTTAGAGGGTATGCGTTTCGACGATTTCGAAGAAAAGGTGCTGATACCATTCTCAGAAAACGAGCAAATAGACACCACCGACCTTACGCAGACATGTGTCTACAACTGGGATCTCGACCCGCGCTTCGGCAAGTCACTACATGGCACTTACACTCTTGAGTTTTATTTGGATAGAATAGCGGATTTGCGCAACGACAACCCGTTCCGCGATTATGCTGTCAATGGTGGCGACTATGGCGAAAACATACAACGGCTATTCAAATATCTTGCCGATGACAACGACAGGAAATCATATATCAGGGAGATAGCCAATTATATTCGTCAAACCATAAATGACAACAACCTTGGCGAGGTACATCTTATTCAATTTGCGTTGGATTTTTGTCAAGAGCCTAATATCCGCTATTGCATTGACGAACGCTCTCAAGGCATCTCTTTTGCCAAAGAGTACATGCGTTTCCCCGACGAGGTGCTCTTCGATAAGGAGGGTGATTGCGATTGCAAAACATCGCTTGCTTGCGCTCTGTTTCACGAGCTGGGATATAATGTTATAGCTATGCTGTCGAAGAAACTACAGCATGCCGCTGTCGGCATCGAATGTAAAGACGAGTGGTTCGCCGCCTTGAACGTAGTAAAATCTGAAAGCAATATGCGTCAATATAATGGCAAAAACTATTTGTATTGCGAGACTACCGGCGACGGCTTTGCCATTGGACAGATACGCGAAAACGAGTCTATACAGGATTTTGAAACAGTTGTTGAACTAAATAAATAATCAAAATGAAACTATTTCACAAAACAATTTTTGCCTTTGCTGCAGCATGTCTCCTTTCGTTCGCTCTTTTCTCATGCGCCAGCAAGGAAGAGAAGACAGAGCAAAGCACACGGAAAATTCACAGAAGTGAAGAGTTTTAGAGTGACAAAGTCAGAAGAAGAAGTCAATGAACTGTTTCGAAAAGCTCAGTTATGGCTTCGTACTCATGGTGGTCAACTGGAAATAGACTTTGATGATTGCAAACGGAAGAACGAAGGATAGAAGCACATATCTGCTTCTGCTTCATTGCCATTAACAAAATTGGAATGAGTGTCGATCATGTGCTTGATGCAGCAAAGACC
>JAZRVD010000020.1:0-5101 GCA_045598945.1 Bacteroidales bacterium
GCCCTCCAGTCAACCCTGAACAGTTATAAGAATAACTCAGTCAACTATAATCAGTTTTAATGTTTAATTGAGTCAACTTTTCCAAGGGGTAAGACATACATGTAGTCAACCTAAATCAGGAAACTACAATATGCTGGTGGCGGTGGGCATGGTGTTACTGTGCTGCAGCATGGGCTGGGAGATACATTGTGGCAAGAAAAGCGACAACAATATAAAAAAACAATGATATGAAAAAGTCTTTTTGGGGTGTAGTGATGCTGCTGTTGGGCATCATGCTGCTGTTCAAGGGGATGGGGTTTGCCTATTTCGACTGGTTTTTCAACTTCAGCTGGGTGAAGTACCTGCTGCCCATAGTGATGATAATAGCAGGTCTGAAGATGATAGCCGGCGTCGGACGCTGTGATGGCAAGGAGGGCAAGGGGGGGGGGCATGAATGCAACGTAGCCGATGTCATCAACGAAGATGCCCGCCTCGACATTAGCAGCGCCTTTGTCCGTAGCACTTACAATATGAATGGCGAACGCTTCTGCGGTGCCGAGGTCAGCACTTTTATGGGAGGCGTAACGCTCAATCTGTACGATGCCGTTATCAGTCAAGACTGCGACTTGCATCTCAAGACCTTTATGGGTGCCATTGTGCTTATAGTGCCGCACGATGTCAAGGTGTCGCTCTCGTCGTCGTGTGTCTTTGGCGGTGTCGACAACACCACTGTGCAATGTGGCAATGCCGATGCCAAGGTGCTGCATGTCCGTGTAGAATGTTTTATGGGCGGCGTAGAGGTGAAATATCACGATCAGTAATGAAACTAAAACAACGGTAATGAAACTAAAACAAACTATCATACTATGAAACATCTTCTTTCTCTGCTTCTTTTTGTCGCTGCCGCCAGTGTGCTGCTGGCGCAGGACTATGAGGTGAGCGGCAGTGTGGCGGACAGCCATGGCGACCCGCTGCCTTTTGCCACCGTCTCGCTGCTGCGTGCCGACAGCACTCTTGCCACAGGCTGTGTGTCGCAGGCCGACGGCACGTTCTCCATGTCTGTTGGCAAGGCTGGCGACTATATTTTGCGAGCCTCCTTTGTGGGCTACAAGAGTGGCTACGTCTCTATCTCTGTCGCTGGCAGGCGCACCTCGCTGTCTGTCATCGTTCTACAGCCCGAAGCCACCATGCTGCAGGGCGTGGAGATTACCGCCAAGGCGCCTATCATAGAGCAGCAGATAGACAAGATTGTGGTCAATGTAAGCCAGAGTGCCTTTGCCCAGGGCAACAGCGCCTACGACCTGCTGCGCAAGTCGCCGGGCGTTACCGTCGACAAGGACGGCAATGTCAGCCTCAACGGCAACAGCGTGGCCGTGTGGGTCGACGGCCGCCCCACGCAGCTCGACGGCAAGGCTTTGGAGGCACTGCTGAGCGGCACCGACGGTTCTAATATCGACAAGATAGAGGTGATGGCAAATCCCTCGGCGAAATACGACGCAGCAGGCACCGGCGGCATCATCAACATCAAGACTCGGCGCACACTAATGCAAGGTCTCAACGGTACTCTGACTGCCAACTACGGTGGCATGCTCTTCAGCCGCCCCAAGCCTACGCTGCCCGGCACTCCTGCCGCCGACAGCCGCAGCCAATACCTCGCCTCGCACGACCTCTCGCTCAATATTGCCTATCGTACCGACAAGACCAACACCTTTCTGCAAATCTCCGACACTAAAAACGAGGTGGGCGCCGACTGTGCCATCGAGACAAGCTCCGACCACCTCTACCAGTATAGCAATGCCTCGCACGACATCGACATGCAGGGCTTCAACCTCAAGGTCGGCAACGACTGGTTTATCAACAAGCACAACACCCTGGGCTTTATCTACACCATGCCTTTCAACAGCATGGAGCAGTATTCCGACAGCTCTCGCAACATCACTTATCAGATGCTCGATGGAGCATATACACAGCAGAGCCTCACCACTGCAAATACCGTCTATCGCTCGCACCAGTATTCGGGCAATGTCAACTATACGCATATCTTCAACGAGGCTTTGCAACGCGAGCTCACCGTCAACCTCGACATATTCCGCAACCACAACGAGCCTTCCAACGACCAGTTCAACTACTCCGCTTTCTCTGCTCCTTTCTATGTCAGGCATCCATACCTCTATAGCCTTGAAAACGACAACTTTGTCGACATCTACAGCGCCAAGGTAGACTATCAGGGCGTGGTGCTGAAGATGTTTATGATGGAGGCGGGAGCCAAATGGGCTACCACTGCTACCGACAACAGCCTGCAGACTCTTTCTTCCTTCTACGATGCTGTCTCCGGCAGCCAGATACCCGGCTTGTCGCATACGCAGTTCAACTACCGCGAGCATGTCGGAGCTCTCTATGCCACTCTCGCCGGACAGCTCTCGCCGCAGTTCAGCGCCAAGGTGGGGCTGCGCGCCGAACAGACTCTCAACCGTGGCGACTGGCAGTCTGCCGACACCGTTACAGAGAAATCCTATCTCGACCTCTTCCCCTCGGTATTCCTCGGCTATATGCCCAGCACCGCGCTGCGCTTCTCGCTCAGCTATACGCGCCGCATACAGCGTCCAAGCTACAACACGCTCAACCCCTTCCGCAACTATATCGACGCCCATACCTACAATATTGGCAATCCCAACCTCCGCCCGGCATACTCCAACAACATCATGCTCAACGCAGGCATAGGGCGGTACGTCAACATCAACGCTATGTGCATCGTCGTTACCGACTATATAACCATGGTGCCGCATATCAACCTCGCCACTGGCGACCAAGCACTCTCGTGGGACAACTTTGGACGCCAGGCACTCATGGGCGGGTCGCTCTCGCTCAGCGAGCTGCCACTCTTCTCTCCGCTCACTCTTACTCTGCAGGCCACCGCCTTTGCAATAAACAACTACGAAGACCAGGCGGCAGACATAGTAGAAGGCTTATACAGCTATCAGAGCTACCAGAACAGCTCCATGATGATAAACGGCTATGCCTGCTTTACCTATACGCCTGCCAACACATGGAAGATACAGCTCGACGGCTTTGTCGTCAGCCCCATAGACAACGGCTATTTCAAAACACATTGGAACTATAGCGCCAACCTCGCTGTAAAGAAAAGCTTCCTGCAAGGGCGTTTGGTGGTGGACCTCAACGTCAAAGACCTCTTCCGCTCGCTCAATTCCAGCTTCGAGATTATCGGCTCCGACCTCGTAGCCTCGCTATGCCAGCAAAAGGTATACTATCAGAAAGTCGCCTTGGGTGTGCTGTGGAACTTCGGCACAGTGCAGAAGCCGCTGCGTCATCGCAATGTCGGCGAGCTGGAAGAGGCCTCTCGCACCGGCAACAGCAACAGCTTGGGCGGCAACCAATAGTCGTGTATGGCAAAGTTACAAACATTTCCCAAAATTCGCATCTAAAATTTGTTAAAATTGCCCATTATTCCTATCGAAACCCAAAATTCGTATCTAAAATTAATTAAAATTGTCCAAAAATCGTTCCAAAACCTGACAGGGCATTACTTCGTATGTCTCTGTCATCGGCGATGTTTTAAGACGTCATGCTGCCAGGCGGCGCTTGAGATAGACGACGTTAAAGAGTGGCAGGTTTTTTTCTATAGGGCTTTTATTTCTGTATTTTTGTGATAAAAAGTGTACCTTTGTAAAATAATATGTTTAACGCATGTTGCAGAAATAAATAGAGATATATGACAGACAACGACTTATGTATCAACAATGATATTTTAGAAAGATGTAGCATCGACGCCGAGGGCGTGATAGAAGTTCCCGACGGGGTGATATCCATAGCTTCGAAGGCCTTTAAGGATTGCAGTAAGATCACCGAGGTGGTGATGAGCGACACAGTGTTAGGTATTGGAGAAGAAGCCTTTAAGAATTGCGTAAATCTGCAGAAAGTTACTTTCTCCAACATAATGTCTACTATAAGTAGAGAAGCTTTTAAAGGCTGCAAAAGCTTGAAAGAGATAAACCTGCCAGACTCGCTATATATAATTGACAGTGGTGTTTTTGAAAACTGCACCTCTTTGTGCAAGGTGGAGATGCCCTCGTATGTCAATAAAGTTAGCTATTGTGCTTTTTATGGCTGCCATAGCTTGGAATATGTAAAGCTGAATAGCAGGTGTGAGGTGATAGAATCTTTAGCTTTCTGTAAGTGCACCAATCTGAAGACGGTGGAGATGAGCAATTCGCTGGTATTTATAGGCGATCAAGCTTTCTTAGAATGCTGTAGTTTGGAAGAGATAAAGCTGCCGTCAAAGGTGTGGTGTATTGGCGGTCAGGCATTTTTAAGATGCACGGCATTGAAAAAAATATCGTTATCCCAAAGTTTGAAGGAGATAAATGATGGCGCTTTTGCAGAATGCGAGAGCTTGATGAATATCAAGCTTCCTTCATCGTTGCGCAGTATGGGTAAAAATGCTTTTTCGGGCTGCAAGGCGTTAAAAAAGATAACGATACCGGCAAGTGTAACAGAGATAGGCGAAGGCGTTTTGGCTGGCTGCGATATGCTGAATGAGATTGTGGTGGACGCTGACAACAGGGTCTATTGCGACGACGATTGCGACAATATTGTAGAGCGAGATACCAACACCCTTGTGGCATGCAACGCCAAGGGCATTATATCGTGCTATGCTACATCGATAGGCGAGGAAACTTTTTCCTATTATTCCTCACTCACCTCCATCACTATACCCTCCACGGTAAACAAGATATGCAATAACGCCTTTTATAAATGCGAGAACTTGCAAGAGATAGTCTTGTCGCCACAGTTAGAGGAGATAGGCGACTACGCTTACAATGGCTGCAAGAGCTTGCATAAGATAGTCTTGCCAAAAACGGTAAAGAATGTCGGCAGGTGTATGCTGGTGAATTGCGATTCCCTTGGCGAGATACTTGTCGACGCAGACAACGACATCTATGCCGACTACGGCTGCAACGTGATAGTAGACAAACGCGATGCCTCATTGGTGTGTGGCTGCTCGTCGAGCGTCATACCGCCTGAGGTTGCCAAGATTGGCGAGGGCGCTTTTTCTCACGTTAAAGGTATTGAATCCGTTGTCTTGCAGCCTGCGGTAACGGAG
>JAZRVD010000021.1:0-5092 GCA_045598945.1 Bacteroidales bacterium
AAATGGTCATTGGGCAGCAACTGCCTCGTCATCCACCTCACTTATATCCCTTATATCGCCGCCGCAGGCGAGTTGAAGACCAAGCCAACGCAACATTCAGTCAAAGATCTTCAGCAACAGGGTGTGCAACCCGACATCATCGTCTGCCGTACCGAAAAACCGCTCACTCGCAGCGTGCGTGAGAAAATCGGACTTTTCTGCAATATCGACGGCGATTGCGTTATCGAAGACGGCGATGTGAGCAGTATATACGAAGTGCCTATCAAGATGCGCGACGAAAAACTCGACGTACAGGTACTTAAAAAGCTCGGCGTGCCGGTAAAAAATGAAATAGACCTTACAAAATGGGAGTCTTTCCTCTTCAAGCTTCATAATCCTCAGAAAGAGGTTAATGTAGCCCTTGTTGGTAAATATGTCGAGCTGCAGGATGCCTATAAGTCTATCACAGAAGCTTTTATCCATGCTGGCGCCGAAAAACGTTGCAAGGTCAAGGTACGTTATGTCAATTCAGAACAGCTCAACGAGGATAACCTCGTCTCTCAGCTGTCTGGTGTTACGGGTATCTTGGTGGCTCCGGGTTTTGGCACGCGCGGCATTGAAGGCAAGATACTCGCAGTGCGTTATGCTCGTGAAAACAATATCCCGTTTTTCGGCATCTGCCTCGGCATGCAGTGTGCCGTCGTCGAATTTGCACGCAATGTCTTAGGCTATCACGATGCCCACTCTGTCGAAATCTCTCCTTCTACCTCACACCCGGTTATCAATATGATGGAAGAGCAAAAAAGCATCTCCAACCTTGGCGGCACCATGCGTCTCGGCGCATACCCCTGTCATCTTGCCAAAGACAGCAGGGCAGCTCAGATATATGGCATGGAGGACATATCAGAGCGTCATCGTCATCGTTACGAGTTCAACAACAGCTATCTTCAGGAGTTCGAGAATGCAGGAATGGTCGCAACGGGCATCAACCCAGAAACAGGTCTTGTCGAGGTTGTCGAGATCCCTTCTCATACCTATTTTGTCGCAGCCCAGTTCCATCCGGAATACAAAAGCACTGTCATGAATCCGCATCCGCTCTTCGTGGCGTTTATCGATGCTGCAATGAATTTTCGTCCAACTAAATAATCAATACGGTTGATATATGAAGATTGCCATTATCATTGCTATGGACATTGAGTATAATTATATGCTCAATGTTCTTGGTGGCAGAAACCATGGCACATATAATGGTCATGACATCTCAATCTATCATTCTGGTATCGGCAAGGTCAATGCAGCTATTGGTACTCTTTCTATCATCAATGCTATTCATCCCGATATCATCCTCAGTACGGGTATGGCTGGCGCTGTATCATCGTCTGTCGACCTCCGCAGTGTCGTCTTGGGTCGGCAGGTGGCGTATCACGATGTCTATTGTGGCTCTGAGTGTCTGCCTGGTCAGGTGCAAGGCATGCCTCAGTTTTTTGAAGGCTATCAGCCACTTATCGATGTCGCTCTCTCTACCAACGAGCCGGGTGTGCCTGCTCGTGCTGTGCAAGGGCTAATATGCACCGGCGACCAGTTTATCACAGATGTCAACGGCATCAAAGTTATTGCTGATAAATTTCCGCAAGCATTGGCATGCGAAATGGAGTCTGCCGCCATAGCTCATGTATGTTATGTCTATAATATGCCTTTCCTTGCTATTCGTATCATTAGCGACACTCCAGGACGTACTGTTGACCATCAGCTGCAATGGGAGGATTTCCTCGCTAACATGGGTAAAAATTCATTCCTTTGGATGCGCAACTTTCTCGCAGCCATTCCGCCAAACCTTTCGGTTACAAAAAAATAGTAAAATATTGTATCGTAAAAAAGTATAGATATACAATAATCGTTGTCCTTCATCGTTTGTATATCCATCAGGCCTCGTAGTTCAGCTGAATAGAACGTCGGATTCCGGTTCCGAAAGTCGTGGGTTTGAATCCCGCCGAGGTCACACTTGTTAAAAGCGGTTTTCGTCAAGCTACAAACAGAGGGGATGCTTTGCTTCCCCTTTGTTTGTGACGAGAAAACGGCTGATGCAAAGCATCTAACGCTTCTTCATTTTTTTTGCTACTTGTAGGTAAATGTCGCCTTAAAATTCCGTATACGACCCTTTTGCGACACTACGGGCTCAATACTCTTCGATGGTAGTATAACGTATACTATAAACTTGCCCTCCTCGCAATACTCCACGTTAAAATTAGTGCTAAGGTAAAACGGATACCATTTGTTAGGGGTAATCTCATCTGTAACAATCGTTTTTTGTGGATCAAAACTCATATAGTTTATTTTGTTGTCTATATATTCGCAGACAAGATTTAATGTTTTTCCGTATTTGGGTACCTCATCGCAAAAAAACCACTCTCCCGATATTGTTATATTTGCTAATTTCGCCTCTGAAGGTATTTTTATCTTTTTGCGTGGTATAAAGTTAAAGTATATATAGTCTACGCTATCCTGTTGCTCTTCAGGTGCAAAATATGATATTTCTTTGTCGTTATTCCATGTCTTTTGCAACAGGATATCTTCTTTTTCTTTTTTGTTCTTGAGGCAAAGTTTGTCGTTCATATAAGTGTAGTTGTACACATATTTGTACAATTCCCATAGCTCGTGGCAATGCTCAATTTGTTCCTTGTCATCTTCTTTGCTTAGGCTCATGTCTTTGTTTATCTTCCAACAGACATATTCGTCACCGTCTTTTTTCTGGAAAAAATGTGTTCCGCACACTATTGTGTTCATTCGTCGGCTGAAATTTACAAGCATCTGGCTTCGCTCTTCACCCTCTTTCCTGTATAGCCCGTTGCCTATCCAGTGTACTTTTTGTGGTGTCGTCAAGCCATATTTGTTCTTCAATAGTCTGCATATCGATGGCACTATGTCGGTATGAAAGACAACGGTCGAGTCGAATAGCGACTTCTTTAGCATGGGCGACCATATTATCAAAGGCACGTGATAGTACGATAGATCATTTTTAATATTTAAGCCAGAAGCGTGGTCGCCGGTAATGATAAATAAGGTGTTACCATAGTCGGGCGACTGTTTTATGTTGTCAAAAAAGTTTTCCAAACATTTGTCGGTATAGTAGTTTGTGGCATAGTATGCGGCAAGGTCTTTGTTTTGGGATGGTAATTTTGTGCGTGCCATCTTCACGTATTTCTCTTGTTTCTTCGTGTCGGCTCTGTTAAAGGCGTCGTGCATGCTTTGGGTGGTAATAATCGACATCAAAGGTTCATCTCTTTTCCCCTTCATATAGCTCGCGGCCCTTTCAAATAGTATGCTGTCGTGATACCCCCATGTAGAACCATTCTCCTTCTCGTCGCTATTGTCGTATTCTGCGTACAAGTCGGGATAATAGTCTACTCCCTCTGAGACCATGTACGACAGTACGTTGTCAAACGAATACGGCCCAGCGTAAAACGAACACGTCTTATATCCATTCTCTTTCATTATTTGTATCAACGAACTGTGGCTTGGCAGCTTGCCGCATAAAAAACCGGCAGGACCGGATAGCGACCCTGTAATAGCAGGTACGGCGCCAAAACTTCTCTGCGATGTCGTTATACAGTTTGGATAGTACAGCGACCTCTGGCAAAGAGAACTTAAAAATGGCATAAACTGCATTGACTCTGCACCCATCGATTCAACGATAATCATCACCACGTTAGGCTTTTTCGTCGATGTCTCGAAATACTCGCTCAATACGTCCTCACCATTGTCTACGCGTTCCAGGGGGTATCTTAGGTTCTCTATGTTATAGTAGCTATGATATTCAGCAAACTTTTTTGCAAACTCTTTGTTAAATGCGACCTCTTCCTGTTTGTTGTTGAATAGGTATCTTATGCTGTCTGTCAAGCAGTAATGCAGCCGGTCTACGTTTTCTATGTTATCGTCAGATATTTTTTTTGTTATACCGCATGTCGTGCAAACAATCATGGCTGCTATAAATCCAATACACCATTTGTTGCGGCTCCATCGTGCCATCCACTTGCAACACAACACGCTCAATGTCAGTGCGGCAATAATGCTTGCAATAGGTATTGTATAACCCATGGCACCAATTGTGGCCTCCACAATCTCCGCTATAGGTCGCGCAACTATTTCACCGTCAAGCAGGAATCCGTTATGTCTTGCATAGATGCAAAGTCCGCTTTCTGTCAGCACTACAAGCGCTGACAATACACCGATGCATACTTCTGTATATTTCTTGCCGACAAGGCAACATATTATATATGGTATTGTTAAAATGCAGCATCCCAACGTCGTCGCCCATGTCATGCTGCAAAACATGCTCCTCAATACAACTTCCATGCTATTGCCGTTCAGTAGGTTGTCTGTTAGCCTAATCACTATAGTGCATAAAGCTATCCATACAAGCCCGGCAATCAGTATTGGACAATTGTCCCAAATCTTGGAAACATTTTTATTCATCCTCATTCTAAAAACTAAAAAAATAATTTGCAAAATTACGCAAAATAATCAATTGTTAAAGTAACGTATTGCTAATTCATCTACGTCGAAAAACACACATTTTCACTTATCTTCCTCCCTCTATTTGTCTCCCTCTATCCCATTTGTCTCCATTTATTCCATCCATCAAAACCTATCGCAATCTATCGCAATCTCTCACAATCTATTAAATCCTATCGCAATCCATCAAAATCTATCGTAATCTATTGAAATCTATTGCAATCTATCAAAATCTATAAAAAAACATTCAAACTCTCCTCAAAATCCCTTTTTGTTGATACAATCCGCCACTCTAACCATCACCCAGCCTGCCGCCAGAAAAAAAAAACTTGCCATCAATGTCGAGTGTCAATCAACGCATTAGGCGATATAAAAAAAATAAATACAAAATAATTTTGTCGGAAAAGAAAAAGTGCGTATCTTTGCACCCGCTTTCGCAAAAAATACGGGAGCTTCAGTACATAGAAATTTTGAGACAGAGAGATAGCGTGTGTCGGGAGTGCGGCCGAGGTCGCACGAAGACACAAGATGAGTCAAACGGTAAAACAAAACAATTCTTACAATGAAGAGTTTGATCCTGGCTCAGGATGAACGCTAGCGG
>JAZRVD010000022.1:0-1247 GCA_045598945.1 Bacteroidales bacterium
GAATGACCGATGGTGAGGTGCAGCGTGTCGGTGCTGGCGCAGCCGTTTGTGTTGGCATAGCGGTAGATGTAGGTGTCGGACTTGGTGTATGCCCTACCCCTCCACACGAAGGTGTCGCAAGCTTTCTCGAAGAAGGCACGACGCTCGCCCTTGCTGATGGTGAGGTACAGAGTGTCGAGGCTCTGGCAGTGGTAGCCATTCTCGTAGAGGTAGAGGTAAGTACCACTGTTGCCATAGACTATGCCGTTCCACTCATAGCTATTGCATGCCGTGTCGGCAGTGGCGGTGTAGCTACCAGTGTAAACCGTCAACCGTAACTCATAGATACTGTCGCAAAGGTTGTGTGTAGCGCTTCCCACCACAGTATCACGATATACACCACTCTCCGTATAAATATTGCCACGCCAGTTGAGATAATTGCAGACCTCAAGCTCGGTACTACTTGAGACAACGTTCTCAAAGACCGTAAGTATCAACGACACAACACTGTCGCAGCCATACTGCGATTGCAACGTATCTGTATATATGCCACTCTGACGATACTCCTTGCTATTCCAATAATACACTCCACAAGCCTCTTGCTGGTCAAGCGTATATGTAGCCTTGCGTATGAACAGGTTAAGTGTATCAACACTCATACAACCCGCTTCATCATTGTAGACATAGAGATAAGTGCCACTGGCGCTATACGTATAGTCATGCCAACGATATTCATGACATTCTGTCATCGACTCAGTGTTATGACTGCTCTCGTTAACCGTAAGTTCAAGTTTGTAGAGAGTATCGCATGAACCATATTCTATCGCCTCTACGGTATCGTAGTAAACACCTGTAGAGGTGTAGGTATTGCCACGCCATACACCAAAGTCGCAAACCGTTACAGTAGTAATAGCCAACGTAGCAGTATCATTAACCGTTAGGGCAAGATAGTGTACACTGTCGCATACGTCATAATGTACTTTTTCATCAACATACTCATACACTCCAGATTCGTCATATAACGTACCCTTCCAAATATAGCTACCGCAATTTACAACAGTCAACGTATCACGAACAGGATAGTACACTGTCAGATGCAACGTGTCGGTACTGTAGCAGCCCTTGCCGTTGTTGTAATTGTACTGATAGGTACCTGACGTCAAGTATTCTGCACCATTCCAGCTGTACTGCTCGCAAGCAGTGTCGATGGTTACATTGTGTGTAGCACTGTCAACAGTGAGGTGCAAGATGTACACACTGTCGCAGAC
>JAZRVD010000023.1:0-30922 GCA_045598945.1 Bacteroidales bacterium
CCCTGGGTGTTATCGCCCGTCAATCCTCGCCCTGTAAGGGCAAAAGCACTATCCACACTTAGTTCTACAAGTAGCTTGCAAAGACGTTGGAGTTTTCTGGATTAGCAACAATAGTACGTATTTTATTGATGTACTATATCAACATGGAAGTTTTCCTCAATCTGATGCTGACATGCAAAAATACTCATGAAAATGGCAGACTACCTGATAACACAAAAGAATAATAAGGGGGGGGGCTTGCCTAAAACACAAGTATAGCATAATTCTTTACTATCAATGGATTAAACTATACGATTTGTGATTTAGCGGACAGTAATATTAGCGTAACTATATTTGCTCAACCTTCAAACAAATCGGCTGCTATGCCGTTGTTATGGTAGGCGACAAGATTTCTTAGAATCTCCTCACCCATGATGTGGTTCTCCTTTGTCTCTACGACTTTGCACAGATAATCTGTGATAGTTCCATCATAAAAATGTGTGTTACTCTTAATTATTCGCTAATAAAAGTGTTATTTTTTTGCAGATATTCCCTATGATTTGTGTATTTACGCTTGTATAATTGAATGGTATTTAGTATTTTTGCACTGAAATAACTAATAATAGGTAAAGATGAAGAGAAATATCTATTCCGAACTTATTAAGTGGAAGGAGAATCCCGACCATAAAAGGGGATTGCAAGGTGTATGAGTGCGACTCGGATAACGAAGTGTATCAACATATAGTAGAAATACTAAAAAAAGATTTTCCTATTCGTGAAGGGTATTATTGTTCAAATATTGCAGATGAAATTAAAAAAAAGTATGGTATTGGCACACCAAACACTTTGGGCTTAAGTGCCATCTGTTTAAATGAAATGGATGAAATACAAGCAAAGATATTTGTTGAAAAAGACAAGAAAAGAATAAAAAAAGAAGGTTTACCTTGTGGAAATATCATCTTATTAGAGTATTTTAATAAGAATGCATTAAATGTTTTACGTGGGTTTGTTTTTAGTGATGCAAATGATACTAAATATTGTGGATTGCTTTTTTGTTACAAGCCAATGGCTAATGATGACACAAATAACAAAAAAGCAATTGATTTTGAATTGACAAAATGTGAAGATGGATTATACTACTATCAGTTTGTGTGGTGATAATGATTGTGTAAAAATTACAGTTATTGGATGAACTTTCGTATATCTTAATATAGGATGATGGCGTCATAAAGTATATACTTACCTATTAGATTGTCTCCACGGTGCAGTAAAAGTTACTGTTGCAATATGGAGCGATTTTGTGGTGATATGTCATTACCAAACAAAGACTTTTTGAAATCTGTAGGACTGGCAGGTGTTGGTTCGGTGGATCTTTTAGATACAATTAGAAGTGCCTTCTTATAACAAATTATTTGAGAATAAGGCTGCTCAACAAATCGTAAATATCTTTGTTTCTGTGAACACCAACTTTTGAATTCAGCTATGACAGAGAGGGAAAAAAATGGAGAAATGTTTTTACAAAAGTTGTATTAGCGATTTTAATTCAGTTTATTTTGATTTGGAGAGAACAAATAAGATGGGTGGTTGTCGTAAAAAAATATTGATAGAATTAATTAATTTTGTATTTTTGCAAAATGTTTGTAAATAGGTAGAATGTAAAATCTTTTTATTTATAGACAATTGCCTCTTCCGCGCCGATATTTTTATAGAGAATGGAGGGTGGGTAGGAGGCACGACATAAAAAGGCGTTTACTTAGCGCTTTGTTCTGAACTCTTTGAAATCTCGCAAATTTCACAAACCTTGTTTGGAACTTGGCAGCGGTAGATTCCTCGGGTGTGATTTGTATAAGCGTGTTTTAGGTATGCATTGACTGTGTTTGTCACTGTATCTCTTTCGGGCTTTCATTTCATATCGGCGTGGGTCTAACGTTGTCTGTTCGACAAGGTTGGGCTATGCGAGAGCCTCAAAGAGTGGGACAGACGATGAGCAGTTCCCACGTTTTTTTTATGTTCGTTTATATGACATTGTTGCAAATTGTTAATTGACTGTTGGGGACCAGTTGATAAAAAATAAATAATGTTATATGAATGATAATAAATTCTTGAAGATTTTTTCTTTAGTTGCTTTTCTTATATTTGCCTATGTAAGTTGTTGGGCAACTGCAGAGTCTTTACATTTGCTTTTGTCTTCATGGCCCGTATTTATGTGCTGGGCGGTTACGGTCGGTTTTTTCTTTATTGCCTCGTGGGGCTCCAAGATGATTGTGGATAGTCTCAATCAAGATGTATGGATAGAAAATCATGGAATGCATCTTGTTGGTGGTATAATTATTCTTTTGGTTTTTTGGCTGTGTTGCAGTATGCCGACAAATACACACACTTTTTTTTATCGTAGTGTTATAAGTAGTAAAGTATCTTCGGATATTCAAAAGACACAAAGTTATCTTGGTCAGATCAAAGCGAATCAATTTGTGCAAGATTCAATTAAACGTGCACAGTCTGACTTGGAAAATAAGGTACGGTTAAAGTTAGGCGAATTAGAGGCTGAAATACAAAATGGTGCAAATCCGGGTAATGGTCCTGCAGCTAAACAAAGATTGCGTGAATTGGCAAACCTTCTTGACGTTCCTTCTATACAGCCTTTGTCGGGTACTGGTAGTACAAAGTCTGATCGCGATAAGTTGGTTGATGCCTATCGACAAAAAATATTAAATCTGTTGGATGTGAAAAAACAAAATATAGCCAGTTCGATGCAAACAGCTAATAATAATCATATTAATGCTGCAAAAGCTGCTTATGAACAATTGGTTACAGTCAAAAATGAAATAAATAATGGCGAATTAGATCTTAATGATGCGCATGATGTAAAAACGGTATGTGATGTGTTGAATGTTGGTTATGCTGTTATTGGTTCGTATAGTCAGTTCGTTGGTTTTGCAAATGATATTGATAAAAACAAGTATACTTCTCCAAATGCTGTTACGGATGTTGATAGAATGATAAGTGTATTTGATGTATGGAAAGATTTTTTGAGAGGCGAGTATGCAGGTCGTGGATTTTGGTTTTGGGTTTTGATCTCAGTTCTGGTAGATGTTGCTTCTTTTATCTTTTTTGACATAGCCTTTAAAAAACGTGATTAAAAATTTTTAAATAATATATTTATGCCTTTATCAAGTAATAAAAAAAGAGACACAGATGTGGAAAATTTATCTGTGGACTCCACATCGATTGGGACTATAGATGACAGTCAGAAGTTTTCTAATCAGGATTACACGGAAAATCAATCATCAATTTTTGCATCTGATGGCAATACTGGTGATGAAAATTCAACCGTCGCCTCGTCAACAGCAGGTCTCAGTCAAACGGAAATGCAGGATCCGAATAAAATCACTGTTACGGTTTCTGATGAAAAAACTCCTTTAGTTATCTTGTTTGGTCCTCCAGCTTGTGGAAAAACAATGACACTTGTCAGAATGACAAGATTCTTGAAAGACAAAAAGGATTATACGATTAAACCAGATGAAACATTCCGAGGGGCTGAAGACGAGCATTATGCTGAGATGTGTGAGAATTTTAATGAAATGATAACTAATGAATCTGCGGCTAAATCTACCAGTAGACTTAGTTTCATGTTGGTAAAGGTTTTTAATAAATCTGGAAAACCTATTTGTCAAATTCTTGAAGCACCTGGAGAGTATTATTTTGACCCAGGGAAAACGCAACCTAATACACAATTTCCTACATTTGTGAATACCATTATAAATGGTAATTATCGCAAAATATGGCTTTTTATGGTTGAACCAAATTGGAAGAGCTACAAGGACAGAAAGGGCTATTCAAATCGTATTGCTTTTCTTAAAAGGAAGATGGATCAAAAGGATAAAGTGATTTTTGTTCTTAATAAAATTGACATGGAAGATCAATTGGTTATAGGTAGAGGAAAGGTAAATATTTCTGAAGCGAGACAGTCTGTTGAACGAAATTATGAAGGTATCTTCAATCCGTTTAAAAATCAAAATCCTGTAACGAAGCTTTGGAAAGCTTACAATTGCGATTTTGTTCCTTTTCAAACGGGGGATTATGTCGAATCTATGGATGGATTGGTTTGGCAACCAGGTACTGATACTTATTGTGAAGCCCTTTGGAATTGTATAATAAATTAAAAAGAGAATAGAATGAATCAGGTACTGATAGTTCATGGAACTCCTGCTGGAAATAAAATATGGGGTGCCACGGGGGGAGAACGGCAATATATAGAAAATTTTTATAATGGTAAGTTTGATATTCCTTCACAATTGATTGTCGATGTGATGGATTTCGGCGGGCAAAAATACTGTTATTATACTTTTATATGTACGCAGTCTTTTCAAGAAAAACAAGGTAGAACAGGTGGATATTTTGCATTGACGCTCAGGATGGATGTGTGCTATTGTGATGTTCAGAACATGTATTATATTTTAGAAAAAGGGTTTGAGAAGTTTGTTGTAGATACTATATTGAAGAAAAATGGAAACGGATATAGGTATGAGGTCTCAGATTTTCAGCAACAAGAGGGTGTCCTTAGAGATTTGTCAAAAGAAATTTCTCATTATATAGATATGTTTTCTAAAGACATGGATCTATCGATTCTTACAAAGTTTTCAACTACAAAACAAAGAACTAATGTCTTTCTGTTGGAGTGTGAATCCACAAAGTTTGTTGATAGTTTGAGTAAGGGTGTTGGCGTCTGTGTCTCTCGTTATTTTAATACTTTTAGAGAAAGACAAATTGTCGAAAAGTGTAATAAGGATATTGATCATGTAAATGAAACGATGAAAAACTTGCAAGATGATTGTAAGAGACAAAAAGATGAAACCAATAAAAAAGCAGAAGATCGTATCCGTTTGATAAATGATGAAAAGATAAAAGCTATAAGTGATGAAAAAGAAAGATGTAAAAAAACAATAGCGGATATAGAGGAGAAACATAAAGATGATGGCGAAACTATCAAATCTCTCAGAAGTGAAATAAAGAGGAAAGAGGATATAATAAAATCGAATAATACAAAGATAAATACACTGGAGTCTCAATTGGATAAGGCACAGTCTTCGAAAAGAGAATATGATATCAGATTGCAAACAGTAGATGAAATTTTAAGTAAATTAAAAAGGTGTTCAGATGATATTGTGCCAAAAATGCAAAATGTAATGAAGTCGATGCCAAAGAATCCGGCTTCAAAACATGAAGTCAAGGATGAACCAGAAGGTAATTCAAATATTGGAGAAGGCTCGGGGAGTGATAAAGTAAAAGAAAATGCCAAGCATAATACTTCGTGTGGTGAAAATCAAGAAAAATCATCAAAAAGTAAATTTTTTTTATTTAGACTTATTGAATGTTTTGTGAAAAAAGACAATAGTTTGTAGCATGATATGTGATTTTGTTTGTTGAATGTAAGGTTTGCTGTTGCCATTAAAAATAGATATGACTTTAATGGCAACAGTGTTTTTGTTAAATGGAGGGCGTTTGTATATATGTGGTTGAGGATATGTATAACATCCCCCGCATGTTGGCTGCTTTAGTTGGAGAGTTGATTAAAATGCTAATTAATAATAAAGTATGAACAGTAAAGTATATATCTTTGGTGAATTTAATGGTGGGTATTCTCAATATGAAGATGACTATACAAAAGACATTTTTCACGAAATGGTATCGTGTTCGAAAGCCACAACACAGGTTGTTGTACATCGAAATAATGATTTGATGTATTATGCTTATATTAGAAGGTTGGATAATGGTAAATATATTGGTATGTGTGTTGTTGTAAATGGAGTATACTATGATTTTTCTGGTAATAATGAGCTGTTTTCGCTTTTCGAGAATAAAATATCAATGTTGGTGGATAAGGGGTGTTTGATATCTTTGGATAAATATGGAAATTTTGTTGCAAATGTTGATGGAAGTCTATCTGTCTATAAGGATGAAATACAGGAAATATCTAATGAATTAAATATTGGTCTCTCAAATTTCAGTTCCTCATTTAAGCATTTGCCATCAATAAACTATAGTTCAGGGAAAAAAATTATAAATGAGTTTTCTGTTTTTGATAATGTCGCGGATATAACAAAATCAACTGTTCAAAACGGATATACATGTATTTATAAATCAAAAGATTTTAACTCAAAAAGACTGAAAGGATATATCGGTACGTTAGAAACTGTTCAGAAAGAAAAAGAAAAGTTGCAGAGTGATTTAGAGTCTTTAAATCAAAAATACAATAAGGTTGTTCGTCAAAAAAAACAATTTACGATTGTTGTAATCTTATTCTTGTTTGTAATGGGTGGCATTTTTGCAGTTCTTAGACTGCAAAATGGTTTGCAACAGACTCGAAATGATTTAGATGACGCCAATGGCGTAATATCAATGCAAAATGATTCGTTGGATGTAAAAACAACGCAAATTGGCACATTGGAGAAAAATGTAAAGACTGAGGAACAAAAAGGACAAGAAGTTGAAGGTCGTTTCTCAAAATATAGAGAGAATGTTGAATTTAATTGTCCATTTGTGGTAAAAAGTTTGGTGTATGATTATAGTAATGGATATGTCAATTTTTCGTATGTGAGTTTTGTTGATAAAACAGTCCATTTTCAGGTGCGCTCAATAGAAACAGATGGAAGAACGATGAATAATTCTTCGATGTTGACCTTAAATAAAGGTGAGCATGAAACGTCAATATATTTGGGAAAAGGCTTAGATAATAGTAGTGGCGTGACCTTTTTGTTGCTATATAATGATTTTGTAATTGCTGGGAAACGTCAGTAGTAATGTTGTAACTATAAATTTATGTTGCTATAGTTGTTCTAATCCACAAATAAATCTGCTGCTATGCCGTCGGCTTGCAATAGACCTTTCGGTGTGGGTTGGTAATATCTGTTATTCTCTACTATCAACCCGGTAGATATATATTTTTGTATCTTTTTGTCTAACGATGCTTGGTAGGGGGTGGATATCTTGTCTTTCGCTATGCCTTGAGGGGTACGCAGGGCGGTCATAATGTATTCGTTGTGTGCATCGGCTGCTGTCAGCGTTTCGCCATCGTAGTATATGCTGTGCGATGCAACACCGTTTATATACTCTGTTGTATTTGCGACGTTCCACCGCCGATGGGTACCGTCGAAGCTGTGTGCCGCTGCTCCAAAGCCCATGTAGGGGGTGCTGTCCCAGTAGCGGCTGTTGTGGCGCGAGGCGAAGCCTTTTTTGCAGTAGTTCGACACCTCGTATTGTTCAAATCCGTTGGCTGCTACCCACTGCTGTAGCATGTTGTAGTGCTGCAATGTAATATTTTCGTCGGGGGCTGATGTTATACCTTGTTGTATCTGACGATGCAGCATGGTGCCATCCTCTACCGTAAGCGCATAAGCCGACAAGTGTTTTATCGATGGATGGTGTGTTGTTAGATTGGTTAGGCTATCAAGTTCTTCTTTCCAGTCGTCGACACTCTCGCCAGGCTGTCCGTAGATGAGGTCGATGCTGATATTCTCAAATCCGGCTTGCTCGGCGTTGTCTATGCCCTTTTCGACATCTTGGCATGTGTGGCGGCGGTTGAGAAGGTGCAGCCTGCTGTTGTCGAGACTTTGCACCCCTATGCTTAGACGGTTGAAAAATTGAAGGCTGGCAATCTCGTGGAGATACTCTGCTGTGAGATCTTCGGGGTTACATTCTATTGTGGCTTCTTCCACTTCTTGCAAGAGGTAGTATTTGCGAAGGTGGTCTATGATTTTGCCTATTTGTTTGGGTGGCAAGATGCTTGGCGTGCCTCCTCCAAAATAGACGGTCTTTACCGACGAGGCTTTGTCTCGTTCATTGGCTCTGAAGGCTATCTCGTGGCATAATGCCTCTACATACTCTTCGCGACCTTTTTTGGATGCGGTGGAGTAGAAGGCGCAATAGGTGCATTTCTGGTGGCAGTAGGGTATGTGGATATATATCACTGTGCTATTTGTCGGTTTTGCCAAATTGAAGGGCTACGAGGTCTTCTGCCGCCTGGTAGGCGCTGACCTTGTTGTCTAATATCTTGTTGCTTATCTCTGCTATGCGCTCCTCCATGCCTTCGGCGTTGTAGAAACGGTCGCGCAAGGTGGCTTCTATGGTCTCGTGGAGTATGCGCAGGTTCTGCTGTTGGCGCTTGTGGTAGAAATAGCCGTTCTCTTTGGTGTGTGCCACATATTGCATCACGTTGTCCCAGAGCTCTACAATGCCTTGGTGGGTGTATGCCGAGCATAAGGCCACCTTTACCTTATAGCCTGATTCGGGCAGAGGAAACAGGTTTAGTGCATTGCGATATTGTGTCGCCGCCAGTCCAGCTTTCACCTCGTCGAGTTCGCTCTTGTTGATGGCTATCATGTCGGCCATCTCCATGATGCCGCGTTTGATGCCTTGCAACTCGTCGCCTGTGTTGGCGAGTTGCAGCAGCAGGAAGAAGTCCACCATAGAGTGTGCCGCCACCTCGCTTTGTCCTACGCCTACGGTCTCTACTATCACCACGTCGAAGCCCGCCGCCTCGCATAGCACTATTATCTCGCGTGTCTTGCGTGCTACGCCGCCAAGGCTGCCTGCCGACGGCGAGGGACGGATAAAGGCTTTGGGGTCTACCGACAGCTCTTCCATTCTTGTCTTGTCGCCAAGTATGCTGCCTTTGCTGCGCTCGCTCGACGGGTCGATGGCAAGCACTGCCACTTTGTGGTTGTGCGATGTCAGGTGTTTGCCTATGGCCTCTATCATCGTGCTTTTACCGGCACCAGGCACACCTGTTATGCCAAGTCTTACCGAATTGCCAGAATAGGGCAGGCAGCGCTCTATCACCTCTTGTGCTTTTTGCTGGTGCTGGTGCAGCGAACTTTCTACAAGAGTGATGGCACGGCTAAGCAGTGTGCGGTCGCCGTTAAGTATGCCGCTTACCAGTTCATCCACGGTAGGCTCTTGTCGTTTGCGAGCTTTCATGCGCTCAAGGTAGCTGTTGTTTATCTGCTGGGGCTGTTCAATGCCTTTCTGCACGTTGAGCGCACTCTCATATTCGAAATTGCTATAAAGTTTTGCGTCGTCGTTGTTCATTGTCGTTCTTTTTTAGGTCGTTGCAAGATTGTTGAAATGGTATTGCAACGTCGTTGAAATGATGCTGCAACAGTAATTAGCCGGAGTGGCAAGCCACAGGCTATCGTCGCAACATGCATTTTGCAAAAATACTGCTTTCTTTTGTAATAGTAGCTATCAATATGCTATCGTTGGCGTATAATGCGAAACAATATGGTATGCTGTAGATGTGCAAGTCGATGAGTTATGATGGAAAAGTAAATTTTTTTGTAATTTTGCATTGCTGTTTGTTAATCATCTTTAGACTATTGTAATAGAAATATGGGCGTATATATAAATAAGGGTAATGCTGGCTTTGCAAAGTATGTCGGTGGCGAATACGTTGACAAGACAGGCATGATTGCATATATCAATTCAACGCTTGGCAGTGCAAATATGCTAACTTGTGTAACGCGTCCGCGTCGTTTTGGCAAGTCGGTGGCAGCTAATATGTTGTGTGCCTATTACGACAAATCGTGCGACTCTTCGCCCATGTTTGACGGACTTGCCATTGCAAAGGATGTTTCATATAGGGAATATCTTAACAAGTATCCGGTAATATATATTGATATCACAGATTTTACTACACAACAAGAAGGTCGGCGAGATGTCGTGAGCGACATTCAAGACAAGGTTATTGATGATATAAAGAAAGCATATCCTGACATAGAATGTGTTTCTGGCTTTGATTTGATGGATTTTTTGATAGAAATTCATGCCCATACAGGTGAGAAGTTCATTATGATAATAGACGAATGGGATGCTGTGTGTCGCGATTTCTTAACTCAGTCAGAATTAGTGAATAGATATATCAATTTTTTGAGAAGGCTGTTTAAGGGTGGAAACACATCAACCGTCTTTGCCGGCGTTTATATGACAGGTATTCTGCCAATAAAGAAATATGGCACACAGTCGGCATTGAATGATTTTTGTGAATATTCCATGACCATGCCAGGCGCCATGGGTGGCTTTCTTGGATTCAACGATGTGGATGTAATGCTGCTCGCTAAAAAGCATGGAATGGATTTTGCTGAGTTAAAACGTTGGTATGATGGATACGAGGTAGATTGTTTTGACTGGACGAAAAGCAATTCGCAAGTCGAAAAAATATCTATTTATAATCCCAATTCAGTGATGACGGCAATAAGAGGACGTCGGTGTGATAATTATTGGGCACAGACGGAAGCCTTTGATGCCTTGCAGCGATATATTGATAATGATTTTAATGGCGTGAAAGAGACACTGGAACGGTTGGTTACAGGCAATTCGGTTAGGATTAACGTCTTACGCTTTGGCAATGATATGAATTGTATAAGCGACAACGAAGAACTCTTTACGTTGTTAATACATTTTGGCTATTTGAGCTACAATCCTGATCTTAAATGTGCGGTGCTTCCAAATCAGGAGATATGCGAGGAGTTTGTAGAGGCATTGCGAGGTAGCAAAAGCCATAAGGAATTGTCAGAGCTTGTGCTCAGGTCTGACAGTCTGCTTGAGGCGTTGTGGGTTGAGAATGAGGTTGCTGTGGCTGAAGGTATAGAGTATATACATAACCATAAAGTAGCCCCAAATTTCTATAACAACGAGCAGGCGTTGCGTTCTGTTATCCGTATGGCTTTTATTGGCGCTATCGACTATTATATTGAGATACAAGAGCTGCCTACAGGCAAGGGCTATGCCGACATAATATTTATACCGCGACGCAATGCACACAAGCCTGTCTTGGTTGTTGAACTGAAATGGAATGAAACCGCTTGTACTGCTGTCGATCAAATTAGACAAAGGGATTATCCGGAGATTCTAAAACCTTTATCAGGGTCTATGTTGCTTGTAGGTATCGGTTACGATAAGGAGACCAAGAAGCATTGCTGTAAGATAGAAAGAGTTTCCAAATAGCAGATTTTGAGTTTTTTTTATGTGAGATGATTCTTGTTTAGACAAGTGAAATTTAGGATGATGAAAAAGTTTGGCATTCTTTTCTTGTTGCTTGTATATGCTGTGATGTTTCTGCCAGCGCAGACACGTCGGGCTCTTGTTATTGGCTTGGGCGAGCAACAAGATGCGGCGTGGGACAAGATACACGGCGACAACGACGTGCCATATATGGTGGAGATGCTCAAAGCGGCGAGGTATAAGTCAGAAAATATCACTACTCTTGTCAACAAGCAGGCTACCAAGCGTGCCATTGTCGATGCTTTGGAAGATCTCGCAGAGCAATCCGAACAAGGCGATATAGTGTATGTGCATTTTTCTGGCCATGGACAGCAGATGATGGACGTGCATAATGATGAGAAAGACGGTCTCGACGAGTGTTGGATACCTTACGACGCTTATCGCAAGCCGTGCGACAAGGATAGGGGCGAGAAGCATTTGACGGACGATGAGGTGAATTACTATTTGAATGTTATTCGCGACAAGGTGGGCGACAATGGCAAGATACTGGTGGTGATTGACGCATGTCATAGTGGTGATGCCACACGTGGTGGTGATGACGAGGTGGTGCGTGGCGTAAAAGATGTGTTTAAGGCCGTAAAGTCATATATTTTGAGCTACGGCAAAAAGAATGATATGACGCATATCAATCCAAACGCAGTAGAAAACAGGGAACGGTGGATAACGCTTAGCGCTTGCAAGAGCGACCAGGTAAATACAGAAATGAGAAAACCGCTGGTGGGCAAGCTGACCTATGCCATATATCTGACGGTCAAGGAGGGCGCTATTGCTGACAATGAGGAATTTTATAAAAAGATAAAGAAATTTGTCAACGCTAATAGTTTTATTCGTTTGCAACAGCCGGTGATGACGGGTGAGATACATAAATATAGGATTGCAGATATACTACAATAAATGCAGTTTCAGGAAGATATAAAAGCAAGAGAGGCACGCCTTGTAAGTGGCGTGATAAGAAAAGACAGTACGACGCAATATGAACTGTACGAGTATTGCGCAGAATATTTTTGGTCTAACTACATGGGTGTCTTCGTTGTAGATAGTGAGGCGGCTGCGGACATATTGCAAGAGACCTTTGTCGCCTTCTGGATGAGTGTGAAGAATGGTAGGATATCTGTCGATAATGGTGTGGTGATAGGCAGGGACGGCGATGCGTTGAAATGTAGTATTCGTACATATTTTATGGGTGTGGCACGTTATAAGTACTTTGAATGGATGCGCAAGCGTCCTGTTTATGTTGTTACAGAAACGGATTTGGGACATGCTATAGATAAGAATGGCAACGATATGGAGGATGATAGCCTGCTGTATGGCTCTTTTGAGGAGGTGAAGAAAGATATAATAGCAGATGCCTTGTCATCTATGTCGCCACAGTGTTGTGAGATACTTACCAAGTTTTATCACGAAGAAAAGAAGTTAGACGAGATAATGAACGAACTGTCTGCTTACGCGTCTTACGATGCTCTCAAGACCAGAAAACATAAATGTGTGGAGACGCTGCGTCGGGCGGTAAATGAAAAATATCAGCAATATTTGAAACAGTAATAGATTATGGACAATAGCAAGGATTTTCAAGATAGGGTAGACGACTATCTGTTGGGCAGAATGAATGATGCCGATAAAGAGGCTTTCTTGCATGAGGTGGCGCAGGATGAGGATAAGAAAGAACAGCTGGAGTTTACAAGGAGCATGAAGGAGGCCATAGATAATCGTGCAGAGGCTGAGGAGGCGTTGGAGCAGTGCAGGCGGCGTTATGATGCAGAACATGGCAGCACTGCTTCGTTAAATGACGGGATGGCAAAAGATGATAGGAGACTTAGGCGGAAGCGATGGCTATGGACTGCAAGTGTGGCGGCGGTATTGTGTATAGGCTTTTTTTCTATCAAGCCGTTGATACACATACCGACGGAAACGGAGCGTGGTGGAGAAGAAATTTTTGACGATACAACAAATGTAGATACTGTGCAACATGTTACGGTAGAAATAAAAAAGCAAGGAGGTGGCAGATGAATAGGTTAGGTATGGCGTTGGCGTTTATAATGGTGGCATGCATGACGATGCAGGCTCAGGCGCAAACAGAGACTGACGTAGACAATGCTATAAATCAGGCGCAGACATATAATCTTGAAGGCTCGAAATGTTACTATGCTCAAAAGTACGACGAGGCGCTGGCACTGTTCGACAAGGCGTTGTCAGTGTATAGGAAACTGGGCATGTACGACGGGGAGTGTAATGTGTGTTGTAAGATGGCCGAGATTAAACAAGAACTTTGCGAGTACGACGAATCCAAGCGACTTTTCTCTATGGCGCTGGCGTTGGCTGTCAAGGGGGGCGACGCTTCCAAACAACTTGAGATATTGAATGAGATGTGGTCGTTAGGCACGGTCACCGAGGATATTGAGTTGGCTCATGCGGCTTCGCTCGCCATCGATTCGTTGATAGATGTGTCTGCCGACGACGAGATGCGGCTTGCCTACTATGTGCAGAAGGGTAAGCGAGCCAAGCAAGAGCAACAGTATAAGCTGGCTGAGAAATGGTTGATGAAGTGTATTGAGATGGTGGAGGCGGAACAAAGTCCGTTAGTGGCGTATAAATATCATGTATACTCGACACTGTGCGACATGTATAGAGATGCAGGTCAATATGACGATGCTATAATATACGGACAGAAGGCTAAAACAGAGTATCATGCAAAATATCCGCCAGACGATGAAGGCTATTATTTCCAGTATAGCAGTCTGGCTGAAGCGTATAGGCGTAAAGGCGACAGAGACAGCTGTATGCTATATGTCGACTCTGTGTTCTTTGCAGAGGGCAGGGTAGACGAGCCTGCTATGTTATGCCATATATATCTGCTGCGTGCTCGTTGTCATAGTGCTTTTAAGGAGTACGAAGACGCTCTTGCCGACTACAAAAAGGCCGATGAGATACTTGCCGCCAGCTACCCTCAGTCCAACAGCACCAGGGTGTCGATACTCGCCCTGCTGGGTGGCATGGAATATCGTCTGGGCCATTACATGGCTTCGGAACAGTACTATAGGCAGTATGCACTGTATACTAAGCAGCAGTATGGCGAGCGTAGCTTGAGGTATCTTAATGCCTTGATAATCCAAGCCAATGCAGAAGGCTATGCAGGTCATCTTGACGAAGGCTGCGGCCATTATATCGCGGCGACCAATATGCTAAAGACTATGATGAAAGAGAGTATACCGTATATGAGTGCCGAAGAGCGCGAGAGCTACTGGGACGAGGTGTCTACCCTGTTTACCTCTATGACGCCTTATGCTCTTAAGGCAGAACGTACCAACACAGCTTTTATCACAAGCTGTTACGATGCCCTTGTGATGTCCAAGTCTTTCTTGCTCGAGACGGAAAAAACGTTGTTTGGCGTGGTAAAGAAAGAAGGTACTGCCGAGGATATGCGCAACTATATGAAACTCTCTCTTTTGAAAAATCAGATACAAAAGTTAGAAAAGGACTATGCCAACAATGCCGACAGTATAATGGCATTGTCGCAACAAGCCGATAGGCTGTCGTTGCTATTGGCAGAACGTTGTCGAGGTTATGCCGATGTCGTCGACTTTATGAATATAGATTATGAGACGGTAAGGCACTCGTTGAAGAAAGGCGAGGTGCTGGTGGATTTTACCGATTTTGTCTCAGTGTCGGAGGGCAGAAAATATGTGGCTTATGTTATAAGCAAAGATGGCAAATACCCTGTGGTGAAGCATCTATTTGCTGAAAGTCAGATGGATTCGCTGGCTCTGGCTCGTCTCGACATGTATTATGACCAGGACTATGCCCCTGAGGTGCTGAAACTTTTGTGGGAGCCATTGAAGGATTGTATTCCCGATGGTGCAACGGTGTACTATGTGCCGTCGCAGATGCTCTTTCAGGTCTCGTTAGAGTCGTTGCCCATGTCCGATGGTACGCTTCTTGGAGACAGGTACAACTTTGTGCGACTCTCTTCTGCCCGCGAATTAGTGAAGAAACACGACAACGTTCTCTCTGCCAAGCCCAAGACCGCAGTGCTGTATGGTGGTTTGCAGTACGATATGGATGCGTCGGCGATGTCCGAACAAGCCAAGCGATACGATGTGCCAGAGATGTTGGTGATGCGTGGCGACATGGTGCGTGGCGACTCAACCTTTTGCTATCTGCCAGGCACGTTGCGCGAGGTTGAAGAAATACATAAAACACTCACAGCAAATAAGTGGCACACCACGGAACGTATATGCAATGAGGGAACGGAAGAGTCCTTCCTATGCTTGCATGGCAATGCTCCACAGGTGCTGCACATAGCCACGCATGGTTTCTATTACACCCCTGTCGGTGCCGAAAATGTAGACTACCTCAAAGGCTATTCCGATGCAATGTCCTTGTCGGGTATCGTGTTGTCGGGCGGTAATGCCGCATGGCGTGGCAAGACGTTGCCAGACAACGTAATGGATGGTATACTAACTGCTGCCGACATTGCTCGCCTCGACCTTGAAGGCACCGAGCTTGTGGTGCTGTCTGCCTGTCAGACAGGGCAGGGTAGGGCAACGTCGGAGGGACTCTACGGTCTGCAACGCGCCTTCAAGAAGGCCGGCGTGGAAACAATGCTTATAACCCTGTGGAACGTTAGCGACAAGGTGGCTACAGAGTTTATGACCACTTTCTACAATCAGCTTTCATCTAAGCAATGTCGTTGGGACAAACGTAAGGCATATCATCGAACGATGGCTATTATAAGAGAAAGGTATCCCGACCCGTTCGATTGGGCTGCTTTCATGATGCTGGACTAATATCGCTAATGTATGCTATTCTCAATCCAAACAATTTTGTTTGGATTTTTTTTTGCTACTAAATGTACGATAATCTGAGGATTATTTCCTTTACTTCTGTCTACTTCCAGCATATAGCGATTGATACAATAGATGCGGTGTATCTTGAGATTTTTTTTCACTGTTGGTTACCTATCGCATAAACTTGACATAAATAGTAAAAGAAAAATAACAATTTATAGAAGTTGTGCGCGACACAAAGTAAGCGTAAATATTTTATGAAAGATTTTTTTATTTGGATGGCATGGATGGCATTGTTTCTGATTAGCGCAACAGCTATTATGTTTTTTTTAGATGAAATTGGGTCGGAATATGAAAGTCAGTGCGATACTGTTGACGTTGTGCAGGTGTCTTCAATCACAGATGCTGATATGTTATCATACGAAAATCCATATTACTACATTGACGATAATCATTATGAGGTGTCGTTTAGAGGAAAGCATTGTGATGGTATCGTTGGTTGCAGCTGTCAGGGTTTTGAACCAATGTCTGGCGAGGTGTGGAAACGTGGACATTGCAAACATTGCGGACATAAGAAGACCTTTCATAAGTAAATTGTTTTTTTATTAAAATAAGTAGTATAAGACACTCGATATGAAAAAAATATTTCTTTCTCTTTTCCTTTTGTTGGCTGTAGCTATGATTGCCGATGCACAAATTTATGTAAGCTGTACAGCAAGACGGATATTTCAATATAATAAAGAAACAGATTCGTTTGATTTTCTTTATAAATATGAAGAGAACTCTTTGTTTGAGCTATATAAGGATCTTATGATGTTTAAGCATACAACTCCTACAATCACATCGTCGTATTATATTCAAGAAAGTTCCTTTGATGAAGACAATGGCATGTTGATGTGTATGGTGAAGTCCGACGTGGGTAATGATTATTTCTATAATTTTGAGTTTGAGAATGAAGAGGTTATGGTGATTTATACTAATGATGATGATGAGTTAGTAATGATAATATTTACTGTAAAGAAGATGTGGACTGATTAGTCCGTTGCAGAGATAATAATTAAAGCAAAAAGCCGAGGAACAACCGCCAATTTTTGCACCGCAAATGGGCCTCCCCTATGATTAGGCAAGAGGCTCGTTTGTTTTTTGTGGTAATAGTACTATTGTTGGGGTGTAACCTTTGGCGTGGCAATAACAAAAGGCAAAAGACATTCCGTCTTTTGCCTTTGTTTTCAATATGTATTATGTCTGTTTAGTACATCGTAGGCTCTTTTACTACTTCCAACTCCATTTGCCTGTCGCCTTGTTCTTCTATCATCTTCTGCTTGTACCAGTCTGGGTAGCCGGGCGAGTCGAAATGGTTGGGGTTGGGGTCGAGCGACCCGTCGGGCAGCAGTTGGCGGACGCAGCCGTCAACATAGCGCATCAGCAGGAATTGATCGAGCTCTTTCCATCGTCTCATCATCTTGTCTGCCATGCGTGCTGAGAATGCGTTGTTTTGCAAGGCTATCTCTTCGTTGGTGGCGTTGATTATTTTTGCGTCGTGCGCCGCCACCGAGTCTATAAATGCCAGCTCCAGCTCCTGTTGTGCTTTCTGGATGTCTACTATCATGTCGCTGTAGCGTCCGTAGGCATAGTTTGCCACGCGGTTGAAAGCCCAGAAGGCCGATGTCTCGCTGTATTGCGTCATGCTGCCGTTGCCTTGTCTGAAACATTCGGGTATCTCCGACTGGCTGCAGTATAGTGGGCAGAAGACTGTGCTGTAGGTGTCGTCAACGCCAAACCACAACAGTCCGCCTATGTTGTTGGGCAGCCAGTTGCGACATTGCGTGATGGCGCAGAATGCTGTCTGCTGAGTCGAGATGGGACGCTCGTGCAGGTATACCTTGTCGCCTACCTTGTAGCGCAGCGGACGCCAACGGTATGGCACATGCCATGGACCGCCGCCAAGGTCTTTGGTCATGTCGAGCTCGGTGCCTTCGTAGTGGTCGCGCATTATCTGCATCACGTCGTGTACGCTCATCTTGTGGTTTGGCTTTATCCACAGCGGCAGACGGTTCTTGGGGTTGCGCCCTAACGCATGGTCTGCATACTGCTCGCGTATGCCTTCTTTTAGTTTAGAATACATGGCATACACTCTTGCCTCGCAGGCGCGCATGCCTAAATAGGTCATTGGACAGTAAGCGTCGGAGAAACTGAAGTCTTCGTCTTTGCCGTTAAAATAGCCGCGTATGCGTGCCAGCGTGATGACGTCGTGAGAGTATATACATTCTACCTCTGGCTCGTTGATGTATTTGAGGTTGTGGCTGTCGATGCTCTTGTGGCTGCCTTTTTTCATGAGTGGGAAGGTTGTTATGCGCGACTGGTTGGCGTGTGCGCACACATAGCCTTCTGGCACGCGGCGTGCCACCCACACGGCACCGCCTTCCTTAAAGTTCTTGAATTCTTTCTTCAGCACCGGCTTGCCGTTAATGGTGTCGTAGAGTGGGCGTCCTTTGCCTATCACCTCCATTATCCATACCTCGTTGGCGTCGCTTATCGAGAATGTCTCGCCAGTGCTGCGGTAGCCGTAAGTGTCCATCAGTTCTGCCATCACCTTTATCGCTTCGCGTGCTGTCTTGGAACGTTGTAGGGCAAGGTGGAACATTGTAACGTAGTGCAGACCGCTTACCCCTGCCAGTTCGCTCCTGCCGTCAAAAGTGGTCTCCGCCAGTCCTACCTGATGCTCGTTGACGTAGCCTACTACGTTGTAGGTGTGTGGCACCTGTGCCACGTTGCACATCAGGCGTTTGCCCTCTCTCATGGGCAGCATGGTGCCTGGCTCGTGATCTGCGGCACGGTAGAACACCAAGTTGCCGTATAGGGCTTGTTGGTCGGCGGCGTATGTTATCATCGTCGAGCCATCAACGGTGGCTCCGCGTGTGGCAAGAAAATTGGTGCAGGCTTTGCTTGGCATGGTGGCAAACATTGTTATTGCTATCAATGTCAAGATAGGTAGCATGATTTTTTTTAGGCTGTGTCTCATTGTGTTGTATTTGTTTTGGATTATTTATTGCTTGTCTATTACCCAATGGCCGTTGCGACCTCTGCCTTCATATCGTATATGTTGCATCTTTGCAATGTGTCGCTTGATGGTCTTGTCGGTCTTGTTTGAAAGTGCGGCTAATTGCGCTGTGGTTATTTTGTCGTTGAGCATTATCTGCTGCTCTATCCATTGGTCTAACTTTTCTTCTTGAGGGACATTCCGAGGGACATCTTGAGGGACATTCTGAGGGACATTCCGAGGGACATCTTGAGGGACATTTGTCTTTTTAAGGATATCTAAAAGCCCTATTCCTTTTACTGTAAGTAGATATTTTTGTTTCGAGGAACGTGGAGAATCAGGGTATAACATGCGTATAAAACCATTATCAAGTGCAGGTGTGAGCCACATGTCTATAAAATTTGGCCTGTGTTTCAGTGCGTTGGCTTCCATTATTGTTTTCACAGACATCTTGCCATTTCCTATTGTTTGTACTAACTGTCGGATGTTGCTGTTTGATGTCTCAAACATGTTATATCCATATTTAACTTGTTCGGTGACTTGTTCGGTGACTTGTTCGGTAACTTGTTCGGTGACTTGTTCGGTGACTTGTTCGGTAGACTTTGCCATGTTGGGCTGTATACGCCATTCTTCGCGAGGCGTTATATGTAGATAGCGGTTTTTTAGCACCCAGCCGTCGCCTAATAGCAAGTTGCGGAAAAAGCGTTCAAGGTAGATGGGTGTATAGTCTATGCTTAATTTTGTGTTTTTGTAGTTGGCTCGTACTAATGCATTGCGAAAATACCATGAATGTTGGGTAAACATTTCGTTGTCTACGTCAAAGCCTATAGACCGTAGGTATTGTATTATAAATACAGCGGTGGTGCGAGTGTTGCCTTCGGCAAAGGCATGTATTTGCCACAGCCCGGATGTGAATTTGGCGATACGTCGTACAATCATGTCTATCGTTAGTCCGTTGTAGTCAAAATTCTTTTCTTGTTCTATGTCGTATTCCAGGGCTGTTGCTATGTCTTCATAGTTGAGGTATACCACTGTGTCGCCGTTCAACACCCATTCCTTTTTGCTAATATTGTATTTGCGTAGTGTGCCGGCATGTTTGAATAGACCGGTAAACAGACGTCGATGAATAGAGATATATCCGTTGTGTGTGAAAGCGAATGTGCGTGATGACAGTATGTTGACAATATTGGTGGCTACTTTGTCGGCTTCTTCTGTATTCTTGTTGCAAGCCTCGCGTGTGCTTTTTGATTCATAATATGAGTGTATTTGTTGCTGCACATCGTTAAGGGTGATATGCCCTTCTATATGTTCCTGTGCTTTGGCGAGGAGGAATGCTGAAGGTTGCAGTCCGTCAACTTTTTGTAGTCCTATGGCAGCACGCCAGAGGCTTGCAAGCTCGCGTTTTTCTGGCTCTTCTTGGCGTAGGTATTGGTCAAATTGGTCGAATGATATTTTGTCGTTCTCTTCCATTTATTTATTTGATAGAGTGGTGGTGAAATATTATGCAAAGATACTGAAAATCTTTTTAATAGCAAAATTTTTTAATCATCTTTTTTGCTTTTTTTGTAAGTGCTTTTAGGTGTAATGGGTGTTGTGGGTGTGGGTTTGGAATTATTGTGGCGGTATGAAAAAAGCCTGTCGATGGTGTTCGGCAGGCTTTTGTGCGGTGTGAGCATTTAGGCTGGTTGCCAGAAGCAACGTTTGGGCGACACTATGGTGCCTTCGTCTTTTAGCTGTTTCATGGCTTTGTCTACTTCTTTGCGGTCGAGTCCGCTAAGTTCTGCTATCTTGCCGGCATTGAGTGGTTCGCCAGCGTTCTTCATGGTTTCGAGAACTTTCTCTTTGGTTTCCATAGTTGTTGTGTTTTATAAGAAGTTTTTGGGTACAAAGTCTATTATCAAGCCTGCTGCGTCGAAATGAATGTCGTGGAGTGTGATGTTTTGCACCAGTTGCTGTGTCTGTGCGTTGTCTCCGAGGTGTATGAGCAGACGCGAGTTGTCAAGCATCTCTATGGCCTCTGCGCCGGGACGGTTGCCGAGGTGTTTGAGTGCTTCGCGTATGGCGTACTCTATGCCGGCGCCGCCGCTATACGACAGGTAGAGGTCGTCGTCGTCGATGCGCTCAACGGTGATGTCGATGCTGAGCTCGCTCTTTTTGAATAGTATGCTGACTTCGTAGCCTATACGCACTGTGTGGTCGCCGCTATAGGTGAAGAATATGTCCTTGCCGCTTTTTTTCTTTATAAGGTTCTGTAGCTCGAGAAAGGTGAGTTTGAGTTGCATGGTTTGTGTGGTATTAGTTGTTTATGGCTTTTATCAGTTGGTCGCATATAGCCTGCATGCCGGCTGTGGTTGGGTGACCGCCTTTTTTCTCTATGTCGGTGAGCTCTATGAGCGGTATGTTGTAGTGCTGGCAGATGGTACGGCTCGACTCGTTGATGCCTTCCGAGAGCTCGGAGTTTAGGATAGAGTATATCTGGGCTTTGGGGTAAAGGGCTTTGAGCTTGACAATTAGGCATGCCAGGGCTGGGCGGAATGCTTTGCAGTCTTCGTCTGTCCAGTCAGAGTATTGGTATTCTCCTATTGGCGAACCGGCCCACGAGTCGTTGGTGCCGCCAAAGATGAATATTATGTCGGGATTGCCTAATTGGCCGGCGCGTGCGTTGAAGGAGTTCTCCGTTACATCTTTCTTGTCATAGCCTGTGTTGCATATCGTTGTGCCGCCCCATGAGTCGTTTTTCTCCAATTCGTACCCCATGGCGTTGATATATAGCCCCCACCATGTCTGTTCTGCTTTTAGCACTTCTGTTTTGGCATTGGGGTAGTATGGACGGTATTCTTTGGGACTGACGCCTGAAAAGGTGGAATACGAGTCGCCCAAAACGGATACTTTCTTTACTTGGGCTGATGCAACGACAGTCAATGTCATTGATAGGAGCAATGTGATAATCTTTTTCATGGTATTAGTGTCTGTGTCTCTTTATTTGTCGTGTCTTGTTTTACGATGGCAAAGGTACGATTTTTTACTATATGATGAAATGCCTATAGTGGCATGCTTCGGCTATTGGTGATGTTAGGGTGTTGTCTTTCAGTAGGATAATGAAATTTGCGAGTTGTGTCTTAATGTCTATCTATTGGCATGCATCAATCGCATATTGCTGCATGTAATGGCATGATTTATTATTTCCAAACACTTGTGGTTGATAAGATACATTTTGTCTATTCAACGAAAAAGGATAACTTTGCACTGAATAAAAAATATCAACAATAAAACAATAAACTATGAAAATGAGAAAGTTGCTTTGTGTGGCGATGCTGTTGCTGCTTGCTGTTGGCACTGTGTCGGCTCAAAAGACCTACAAGTATCGCACATTCGAGAACGACCCTTTCAATGCTCGTGAGTATACTCTCGACAATGGTCTGAAGGTGTATATGAGCGTCTACAAGGATGTGCCTAAGATTCAAACCTATATTGCTGTGCGTGCTGGTAGCAAGAACGACCCGCACGAGACTACGGGTCTCGCCCACTACCTCGAGCACATGATGTTCAAAGGCACGGAAAGCATGGGTACTAAGGATTGGGAGAAAGAAAAAGTGCTGATACAGAAAATCGAAGACCTCTTCGAGGTGTATAGGATGTTCGACGACAGCCTTACTCGCGCCACTATATATCGTATGATTGACAGCCTTAGCTACGAGGCTTCCCAGCTGGCCATCGCCAACGAGTACGACAAGTCTATGAGTGCCATCGGCTCTACAGGTACCAACGCCTATACTGCTGTCGACCAGACCGTCTATATCGAAAATATCCCCAGCAATCAGCTCGAGACATGGTGCGAGATAGAGGCAGACCGTTTCAAGCATCTGGTACTGCGTCTTTTCCACACCGAGCTGGAGACTATCTATGAGGAGAAGAATATGTATTCCACCAACGACGGCCGCAGAGTGTACGAGGCTATACTTGCCGCTCTCTTCCCTCATCATCCATACGGCACTCAGACCACCATTGGCGAGGCCGACCACCTCAAAAATCCTTCTATGCGCAATATCCGCAAGTTTATTGCCGACTATTATGTGCCAAACAATATGTGTATCAGTCTCGCTGGCGACTTCGACCCCGATGAGGCCATCAAGATTATCGACAAATACTGGGGCGACATCAAGCCAGGCAACGTGCCTGTTCTTTCTTACGAAAATGAGACCCCTATAACGGAGGTGCAGAATTATACCCTTAGTGGTCAGGACCCTGAAAATCTTACCATTGCTTATAGAGTAACCTCTAAGGTTGGCGACCACGACCGCCTTGTTGCTGACCTTATGGACGAGATGCTCTGCAATGGCAAGTGCGGCATCATCGATGTCAACCTCAACCAGAAACAGCTTTGTCTCAGCGCCTATTCTGGCATGTATGCTATGAACGACTACGGTGCCTTTGTCCTTGGCGGCAGCCCCAATGAAGGGCAGACACTCGAGCAGCTTAAGGAACTCCTTCTCAAGCAGGTAGAACAACTCAAGAGAGGCGAGTTTGACGAGAGCCTTTTGCAGGCTGCTATCAACAACCGTAAGCTTTCTCTTATGAAGCAGGCTGAGAGCAACGGCAGCCGTGCCAGTCAAATGATGAATGCTTTCCTACAGCATCGCGACTGGGCTGATGTCTGCAACGACATCAACGAACTGGCAAAGATTACCAAGAAAGACATCGTCGACTATGCCAACAAGTTGTTCTTAGACAACAACTATGTTGTCATCAACAAGTTGCAAGGCACCCCCGACCCTGTCAAGAAGGTCGCCAAGCCTCCTATCACTCCTATCGAGGTGAGTCGCGATGCAGAGAGCGATTTCCTCAAGGATATCAAAGCCCGTACCGTCAAGCCTATCGAGCCTAAGTATGTCAATTTCGACAAGGAGCTTACCAAAGCCAAGCTTAACAACGGCACCGAGGTGCTGTATGTACAGAACACCGAGAACAAGACCTTCACTCTCCAATATCGTTTCGAGTTTGGCAGCAATGCCGACAAGACCATCGACTTTGCTTCCAGCCTGCTTGGCTATCTCGGCACCAGCAAGCACACCAAGGAGCAGCTCAACGTGGAGTTCTACAAGCTGGCCTGCAACTACAGCTTTAGCGTTGGCGGCGATGCTATAACCGTCGGTGTCAGCGGTTTGAGCGAGAACATGGTTCCCGCCATGAAGCTTTTGGAAGAGATTGTCTCCGACGCACAGCCCGACGACGAGGCTCTCAAGACTCTTGTCGACCGTATCGTAAAGAGCCGCAACGACAACAAGCAGAGTCAAGGCTCCGCCTTCAGCGCACTCTGCAACTATGCCATCTATGGCCCAGAAAACTCGCCTGTCCTCGACGTCCTCAGTGAGAAGGAGCTGCGCGCATATACTGCCAAGCAGCTTACCGACGCTATCCACGATATCTTCAACTACAAGCATCGTGTGCTCTACTATGGTCCTGAGAGTGTGGCAAGTCTCAAGAGTATTGTGAGCAGCAACCACGCCATGCCTTCTAAGTATAAGAAATGCCCAAAGAACAAGGAGATAACACCATTGCAGGTCAAAGAGCCTACAGTCTATTTCGTCGACTTTGATGCCGAGCAGGTACGTCTCCGCAGCTTCTTCCGCAGCGTGAAATACGACCTCAGTATGTTGCCTGTCGTCAATCTCTACAACGAGTATTTCGGTGGCAGTATGAATGCTATCGTATTCCAGGAGATGCGCGAGAAACGCTCTCTGGCATATAGTGCTTGGGGTGGTTATGTCAGCCCGGGTCGTCCCAACGGATTCTTCAACAACCAGACCTTCATCGGCACCCAGAACGACAAGGTCATCGACGCCCTCACCGCTTTCAACGAGCTTTACGAGCAGATGCCTGTGGCGCAAGCCAACTTCGACCTCGCTAAAGAGGCGTCGTTATCGGGTATACGCACCGCTCGCACCAGCAAGTTCGGCATCATATCCAACTACCTCGGCTACGAGAAGATGGGCTACGACACCAAAAAGCCTATCAATCAGATGCTTTTCAACGCCTATCAGACTCTTACTATTAACGACATAGTGAATTTCAACAACAAGTACCTCAAAGGTCAGAAGATGAACTATATGCTTCTCGGTAGAGAGAAGGATATGGACTTCGACGCTTTGAAGAAGTACGGCAAGATCAAGAAGCTTACGCTCGAAGACATCTTCGGATATTGATAGTGTATAAGCTATAAAGCAAAAAAAGTCCTTCAGCAATGAGGGACTTTTTTTTTGTTGTGAAATTGTCAAGGTGTACAAATCTTATCTTTTCAAGCAGGGCTTTGCAGCCTGCGGTAATGTCTTCCCATGTGGCGGAGAAGTCGCCAGTGTACCATGGGTCGGCAACGTCGCGCCGGTGGCGCTGATTGTCGGAAGGCGAGGTGTGGTCGAGCAGTAGCGACACTTTGCCTTCTGGGTCGTTGCCGAAACAGCGCATCATCTTCTGCATGTTGCTGTGGTCCATGCCAACGATGTAGTCAAATTTCCTGTAGTCGTCTGGTGTTATCTGTCGTGCCGCACGGTGTGGCGCTGCTATGCCATGTCTGGCAAGCTCGCGTGCTGCTGGCGGATATATAGGGTTGCCTATCTCCTCGGTAGATACAGCCGCCGACGCCACGCTTATTTTGTCCGTCAGCCCTTCTTGCTCAACAAGATGAAGCATGTACTGCTCTGCCATAGGGCTGCGGCATATATTGCCATGGCATACAAAGAGTATTTTTTTCATGGTGTAGGGGTGTTTCGCTTATTAGTTTTTTGTCGTGTTTTTTTTTGTTTTTGATGGTGTAGATTGTTTTTATTTCAACATCGTTGAAAGTGTTGCTTAGTCTGTCTATGTTTGTTGAAATTTTGCAAATTTAATCCAAAACAAACAAATACAAAAAAAAAATGTAATTTTGCTTTTTGCTATGAATGTATGCTATTTGTGGTTTATGCATAGGTAACATACACAAATACAGTAAAATAAGACTTTGCAGACGCTCGTTTTTTTGGGGCGTGTTGCGGTGTAAAGATGTATATTACAAAAATATGGATATGAAAAAGATACGATTGGTACTTTTGACATTGGTTGTTACGCTCTTTGTTGCAACACCAGTGCGTGCTTTAGACAGGCAGTGGAGTTTTGTGGGTGTCCCGACAGTAAATGCAAGCGATTGGAGCAAGATATCTAACGATGCTTCTGGCAACTGGCTCTCTACGAGCAGGTCGTTTTATAGTTATACAAAGACTGCCAACGATGTGGAACTAACGGCTAACGGCTCGAATCTCTCTTTCCTCAGTGGTCTGAAGTTTTCTGCCAAGCGTGGCTCTACAATTTCTATTAGTGTCTACGACTATCTCTTGCTGACCGATAGCGCCGCCATCAGTATTCCTTCTCTTCATGCTGGCGATACGGTCTATGTTACAGCATGCTACGACAATGCGAGTGGCGAGGCTCTGCTGCCATCCAATGCCACTCCTACTTTTTTGAACTTGGCAAGTGCTGGCAACTATCAGGAGTATAAGCTGATAGCCATGATGGACGGCAGCATAAGGCTTACCTCCAATGCTGCTGGCATTCGTATACAGAAGATTCGCGTCGCTCCCTACTCTGGTGTGCGTTCAAGCTCCGATGTCGTCATCGACTCTATCTATGTCGGCGACCAGAAGAATGTCTCTGTCAATTCGGTGCAGCTTTTTACAGGCAATGTCTGCAATATCTTTTTCTCCAGCAAAAATCCTTTTACCTCTTATTCGCCAATATATAGCACCACGTCCGACAGTTCTATTGCCATTGTCTCCAATGGTGTGGTAACCGTTGTGGGCGAGGGTACGGCAACTATAAGCTTCATTCAGCAGGCCGCTGGTCAGTATAGTGCCGACACCGCCAAGGTGCTGGTGCAGGTCATACCGCAGAGTCAGTATCTCATTGTCCCTAAGCCCGACAATGCCAACTATACTATAATCAATACCTGCGACTGGCTTGAGCCTGCCACTTTTGGCAGCAGGAGCGGCTATCGTTTTACCGACTCGGTGCTGGCGTATATGCGTTATGCCAACAACACCGAACCTGTGGAGGTAAATACTTATTCAAGCACAGGTATCCTCAACCCGGAAGACAACATGGCGTATCAGCCGGCATCTAAATATGGCGGTCATAACAGGTTTCCGTTGGTCTCTTCGCTGCTGAGTGGCAAGACAATGACTCTCAATGTGCAGTATGCCGACTCTATTGAGGTTTACTTTATAGGTGCTGCGTTAAACTCCGACTCTTTGGTGATGGAGGTGCACAACATGGGAGCGGCCCCAGTCTTGGCAACAAGGATGGGCGGCGACGTGCAAGGTCAGGATAATTATTGTCAGTTTGTGGGATATAAGTTCCCCAACTACAAGAATCGTTATGATATAAAGCTGTATGCTTTCAATGGTGCGGTAGGTATCTATGCCATAAAGATATATGGTCGTGCCAAGATCAACCTCTCTATTGGCGCCCCAACGTTGACGTATAGCAAAAACACCAGGGAGTACGATGGTACCGATGTGGCGACAATCAAAAGTCAAGGCACTGTATCGGGCGGCTTGTCGTCAACCGACGATGCCAAGATAACGTCGGAGGCTCATTTCTCGCAGGCAGAGCCAGGTACAGACTTGACGGTAACTATCACCTATTATTTCGATGGCAAGGACACCACCAAGTACAATTTGCCTATGGCGCAACGCACCAAGACGCTCAAAGGTACTATAACTCCTCGCCAGCTCTTTGCCTCGGGCGTGGCTGTTGAGCCTACCAAGGTCTACGACAAGACAACGGACATTGTTGTTACCGCTGTTGGCAATTTGACCAATACCATAGATGGTGATGACGTGGCCCTCGAGGCAACGGGTGCTTATAAGACTGCTGCCGTTGGCACTAACAAAGATGTCGATATCACCTATTCTCTCACTGGCGACAAGGCGCATTGCTATGCGGCGCCTGTCAAGACAGTGCTGAAGGCTGACATCACAGCCAAGCAGCTGCGTGTAGAGGGTACTACTGCCGATTCTAAGATTTATGACGGCAGGACAGATGCTCTTACAACCACGGGTACTTTGTTAGACACCCTGCCGGGCGACGATGTTACCGTTGTTGGCGTAGGTCAGTTCAAGACACCTATTGCTACGCAAAATATTATGGTGGTGATTACTTACACCCTCAACGGCGCCGATGTCAGCAATTATCTGACGCCTAAAAACGACACTCTGTATCGCAACATCACGCCACGTCAGCTTTCGGCCAATGGTGTGAAGATTACAAAGGTGAAGATGTACGACGGCAATTCTACTGCTGTGGTGCTTACCGAGGCCACCCCAAGTGGTGTCATACCTGGCGACATGATAACGCTTACTGCCACGGCATTCTATAATGATGCTGCCGCTGGCAAGAACAAGACTATTAATGTTCGTTATACCGTCAATGGTGAAAGAAAAGCTTGCTATATAGCTCCTGTGCAAGCCGTATATTGTGTCGATGGCAAGATATTGGAGTCTACCGAGCTGGCTGGCGACGACAACAGCAAGTTCTATGTCAACAGCGACGGCTATTGTCAAGATGAGGTGGGCGAGATTCTCTTTAGCATTGCTCAGGGCGACCCCACGCAGTACAAGCTTATGTACTTTGGCGAGGCTCGCGAACAGGGCTTTGTCGATGTCAACTGGACCGACCTCGTAAGCCTCACACAGATCCCCATCAAGATACCGGCGCAGTGCCAAGGCGGCGAGTATAAGGTGGCTGTAACCTTCCGCAACGAGATACAGGTGGAAAGTGCGCCAGTTATTGTCGACTTTGTGGTCAATCTGCCTGTACATTATATCGACCAGATATTCGAAGATGTTGTCAGTATCGACAACCGTGAAAATCGTTTCTATTCCTATCAGTGGTATCACAATGGTGATGCCATACCTGGTGCTACGTTGCCATATTATCAGGAGCTTGGCGGCATTACTGGCAGCTATTATGTGGCTGTCAACCAGGGGGGCGAAGGTGCCGCACGCACCTGCGAGCGCACCAGCTGGAAGGCAGGCAAGGGTAGTCCCAAGGTTTCGGTCATGCCTAATCCCGCATCGTCGGTGGCAACGGTAACACTTCACGGTTTCGACAACACTCTGCATGTCATGACTATTAGAGATACCTATGGCAAAACGCATATAGAGAAGCAGTTTGAAGGCGAGACGGTGAATGTCAATGTTCAAGGTTTGGTGCATGGCAATTATTTGATAACTGTTGATGGCACTTCGGCAAAGTTGTTGAAACGATAGTTTAACACGCAGCTAATTAAAACAATTTTTTTTTGAAATCATTACCGCATGGAGATAATCATGAAAGGATTTAGATATATACAAGTATTTGTCTGTTTGTTGGCAATAAGCCTTGGTGTTGATGCCCAAACGGTTCGCAGCCAGCATAATGTTTTTGTCAATGTTGGAGGTGGTTTGCATAGTGTGCAACAGAGTTTGAATCAAGGAAGTAGCGAGACAGGCTTTGGCGGACTTGTAGAAGGTGGCTATCAGTATATGTTCAATCGCTATCTGGGTATTAGTGGCGGCTTGCAGATAAGCCTCGGCAACAGTGCCACGAAGGTTGAATACGAATACGACGCCAACCTTGTCCATCCCGACAACAATCGCGAGTATACGCTGCACACCGGCTTCAACAACTGGAAAGAGCATCAGACGTTCCTCAACGTGTCGGTGCCTATCGAGGCTGTTGGCCGTCTCAATCTTAACGACCATTGGACTCTGCAAGGCGCTCTGGGTGGTATGGTATCGCTGCCAGTATATAGCCATTACAACACTGTTGAGGGTGAATATACCACCACTGGTTGGTTTCCGTCTACCAACGTAACATATACCGAGTTGCACAACCATGGCTTTTCTACAACCGAGGCCGACAACGAGGGCAAGATAGAGCTTAACGCTGTCGCTGTCAGCGTTATCGCCGATTTGGGCGTGCTGTACAATATGACAAGCGACATGGGTCTGTATTTTGGTCTGTATGCCTCCTATGCTGTAACCAATAGCATAGACGCTTCCGATAGAATGTTGTACGATGGCACTTCCTATGGCGGCGTATTCCAGTCTAACTGTGTCAAGGCTGTGCATCCTTTTAGCGCTGGTGTCAAACTGGGTATAAGGCTTGGCGTTGCTGGCAAGTTTGTCAGCTCGTTCCAGGATAGTGTGATAGAATAAACTATCGTTTCGATATGCCGAGAGCAGAGGGAAAGCGAAGCTTTCGCTATGCCGAGGCGAGAAAACAACTGTTTTGATAAAACTAACGATATGTTTCCTGTGCACGATAGCAAGCATCGTTTTAGAAATAGTGTAGCGGCAACAATGCTCTTGTTGTCGCTATCTATCATTTTGTTGCATGCTGTCGTGCCGCATCATCATCACCATCATGACGACGAGTGTCACTCTTTCTGCATCCACGAAGGGGCTGACGACCGCCATGGCTGTGATGGCGAGACCGACGATCTTTGCCTGTTGCAAAAGCTGATGTCGTTGTTGGTGATAGGCACCAAGGACGACGAACTCTTGGGCGACCTTTCTTTGGCAGCGGCGCATCTGTTTGATGTCGCTACAACGCTACATGACTTTTATGTGTGTCTGTTGCATGTAACGGCGCCGACAGATATCGCCGACAGTTTGTCTGTTTGTAGATACGATGCCATTTATGTGGCAACGTCTGTCTCTGCAGGCTTTTCCTTCGTAGCTTCGCTACGGGCTCCGCCTGTCGCATAACAGGCTGTTTCCATCTTTTTCTTTCTTTATAATACTCTGTACAGAAGGTTCTTTGTGATATTCTGTATAGACATGTATGTTGCATTTATTTTTTTGCACTATGAAATCTCTATATATCTCCCTTTTCTCTTTTATGATAATCTTATGTGGCTGTAACCACCATCATCACGATGTTGAAGAGCATAACCACCATCATCACGATGTAGAAGAACATGAGCATCATCACGGCTCTAACGTTGTGTCTATGAGTGTGGAGCAGGCTCAAAAAATAGGTGTTGGCG
>JAZRVD010000024.1:0-35108 GCA_045598945.1 Bacteroidales bacterium
GAAGAAAACTCGAAGAAATATTCAAAGCGCCAGTCTTTGATGCATACGGAGCAGGAGATGGGGGAATACTTGCACACGAATGTCCCGCCCACACAGGCCTACATATTACCGAAGAATATAGCCTGATAGAAATAACCGACAAACAGGGACAAGAGATAAAGAACGAAGACGTAGGATTCGTTTGTGCAACCGATTTGGAAAACTACGTTTTCCCATTTATACGATACCATGTGGGAGATATGTCATATCTAAAAGAAGAAAAATGTCCATGTGGTCGAAAAAGCAAACAATTAGGCGAAGTTATGGGACGTGCAGGGCGACTGATATACAACAAAAGAGGCGTTCCACTATCTCCAACCATACTTCCAATGATGTTGTATCGAGACCTTGATTATCATAATCTCGAAAATCAAAAGACCTATAACAAAATAGATCGGTTTCAGATACAACAGGACAAAGAAGGCAACATAAGAGTTTTATTAAAATTAAAACAAGATACTGACAATCAAGTAGAATTTAATTATATCAAGGATAATTTTCAAAAGCATTTTGAAGGTTCACAAATAGAAGTAGCCTTTGTTAGCGACATTCCATGTCTACCCTCAGGAAAAGAAGATTACTGCATATCAGAATATAAATATTAATCTTATGATATTGAATACCGTTGGCTTACCCATTTCGCACAAAGAGAATGAAAAAAGGAGAGCCCTATTACCTCAAGATATAAAAAAATTAAAACATCCTAATCTAATTACCATTGAAACTGGATATGGAGATATATTAGGGTTTTCTGACGCAGATTATTCAAATCAAGGTGTAAATATATCCTCTCGAAAAAGTGTTTTATCCCAAGACATTATTTGCGACCCCAAAATTGGTGATGCTGAATATCTTGAAGAATTGTCCAATCAAACTATTTTTGGCTGGATTCATGCCGTACAAAACAGAGATATAACAGACAAAATTATCAATCGAAAACTCACAGCCTACGCATGGGAAGACATGTATGAAGATGGACGCCATAGTTTTTGGAGAAACAACGAAATAGCAGGAGAATCGGCAGTGTTTCACGCATATATGTGCCACGGCATATTCCCTTATAATACAAAAGCAGCCATACTTGGAAGAGGAAATACAGCACGAGGAGCTATCAAAACGCTCAACTATATGGGAGCTGATGTGTGTCAATATGATAGAAAAACAGAGAATTTATTTCAAAAAGAGTTACATCTTTACGATGTAATTGTAAATTGCATATTATGGGACACATCTCGAACTGACCACATTATATATCGTTCTGATTTAAAAAAAATGAAAAAGAACGCTTTAATCATCGATGTATCATGCGATAAAAACGGAGGTATAGAGACAAGCATTCCCACGACAATTGATGATCCAACATATATTATTGACGGAATAACGCACTATGTTGTCGATCATACCCCATCATTATTTTGGAAAACTGCAACAGAAAGTTTGAGCCTTGAATTTTCTAAATATATTGATTTTCTAATAGAAGGACAGCCTAAAAAAAGTAATGTACTTTCAAACTGTCATATTTTTGAAAAAGGAATAATTTTAGACCAAAGAATTAAAGACTTCCAAAAAAGATAATTTTTTGCATTATACTCTCAAATGAAAAAACAATACTACATCCCGATTCTAATACTGAGAAATGTAAAACAAATAGGTAGACGAATTTATCTCCCTTTCAAACTACTATTTTCAGGATTCATAAACAGTTCAAGCTACTACCCAGAAACACCAAGAAAAAACAAGACCAAGATTTTCTTTGAACTTTTACACACGATTTTTTCAAAAGCAGAAATAAACAAAAATTACTTTTGCTACGGGTTAGATAGAATAGGAACAGATCCAAACGATTTTATTTTAGAAAGAGAAGCCTTATGGAATTTATATGTAAAAAATACCTTTTTATCCACATACGACTACAAAGTTCTTCTGCGCGACAAACATGTTTTTTCTAATTACTTACATGGCATAGGACATAAAACACCATTAGAATTTGATAGCACCTCATTTCTTTGCAGACTTAAAGAAAAAAATACAGACTTCATAAAGGAAATAGAGAACAAAACATTTTTCTTAAAGCCTAAAATGGGTGAATGTGGAGGTGGAATATTCAAGATTAATATACCCCAACTTATTAACAATCAACAAACTACCCCCCCCTACTACCAAGATGATGCTATTATACACAGCAACCTTATAAAATCAATAATCAAACAGTTGGAGACCATAATAGACAAGGAATATATTGTACAAGAAGAGATACAACAACATGAAGAATTAAAGAAACTTCATCCAAATTCGCTTAACACCATTCGATTGGCAACCATACATTCTCACAATCAGTATCAAGTACTTGCAGCTTGTTTACGAATAGGCATAGACGACAACATTGTTGACAACTGGGCATCGGGAGGAATTGCCATTGGCATTGATATCCATACTGGAAAAATACTTGAATATGGCTTTTACAAACCCGGACATGGAACAAAAGCAACAGAACATCCCAACAGCAAAATAGTATTCAAAGATTTTCAGATTCCATATTGGCAAGAAGCAGTAAACGCCGCACTCGAACTTCACAAACATTTCAATATAGAAAACATTGGATGGGACATTGCCATCACTCCTGATGGTCCAATTTTTGTTGAAGGAAACGACAATCACGAATTCGGTTTTCTACAAACAATGAATGGAGGATTACGAAAAAAAATTCACGAAATAACAAAGTAGCAAAAAGGATCCCCCCAACAAAGTCTTTCTATCTTCCAAAATACACATGACAAACGACAGAAACCACATAAAAATATTCGTATCTTCAACGGTATATGATTTCGAGCCTCAATTAGAACAAGTCTATGCAATGCTTGATTCATACGGCTACGATGTTTATATGTCTAAAATGGGGACAGTACCTATCAACAGCAAGCTAAACAACTTTATTAACTGCACCAAAGGCGTTGAGGAATGTGATGTGTTTTTAGGATTTATTCGTCCGCTTCTTGGGACAGGCATATATGATAGACGACAACCATCTGTTACCGAAATGGAATTTGATATCGCTCTAAAAAAAGGGATACTTCGGTTTATCCTTGCTGACTATAAAATAGAATTTGCGCATCAATATCTTAATTTAACAGGTCAGTCTGTCGAGAGCATACCCGAGTTCAAGGAAAAAATCACCAACAACGAAGACGGTTCACAAAACATCACAAGAATTCCCAACAGAATAATTCATCCCCAATGCGTTACCATATATAGAAAAGTGATACAATCCAACATACCACAAGTAATGAACAGAATAGGCAATTGGGTTCAACCATACAACAACATAAACGATATAAGAAGATTTATAGAAGCCCAATTTCAGGACGTAACACGAATTAAAGAATTATTAAAAAATGGAAAATAGTTTTATCTACTCTTTAATTCAACAAAATCACTTACCTCTACCCCTTATCTTTTTAAGCAAATACAACGCCGATATTACGGGGAAAATGATATGTGCTTTGCTTAACGAAAAGGGGGGGTGGATAATATTAGGTATTGATGAAGAGAAAAACATCTATGGACTAAACAATGAAAAAACAACATCAATACAAGAAGAGATAAACCACATAACCCCCCTACCTTTAGTATACTTGCAATCTGAAACAATTGAAAGGAAAAATATAGTTTTAATAACAGTTTCCCCAGGAGTCCTACCCCCATATACATACAAAGGACATTATTATTTGCGAACAAACAATGATGCCGTGTTGCCAAATACAGACAAGATGGCCACATTAATACGAGATAGTACAAACGTACAACTTTCTTGGGAGGGAGATCAATGCTTGACAGCTGAAGACGAATGTTTCGATAATAATCTCATGCACGAAGTCTATCAAACAGGGCTTAACAGCAAACGACTAATACCATACGAAGAAGGCTTAAAAGGATTACTATCAGAATTAAGATTACTTACAGTAATGAGTATAACAAATGGTGCTGTAGCATTATTTTCAACACATACACAACGTCTTCTGCCTCAATGCCGTATTCGTATTCAACTTATGCTGAATGGGAAAACAGCAAATGAATATAACGACACATTTTATATTGAAGGTAACTTGTTTTACTGCCTACATCAAACATTATCATATTTTCAAAACAGACTACCCGTTGTTTCTAAATTTTCCACAAATACTGTCATTCGCAATGACATGTTATTGTATCCTATAGAAGTACTTGACGAAGCAATAACAAATGCACTTATCCATAGGGATTATACAAATCGATGCGATGAAATAACCATCTTTATCTACAATGACAAACTTGAAATCACAAACCCAGGCGAAATGCCTAAAAATATTATAAAATCAAACACCAAAATATTACCACACAACTCAATTCTAAGAAATCCTTTAATGGCAGAAATATTTTACATTGCAGGAAGGATGGAAAAAACAGGACGGGGATTAATTCTAATTTCAAACAAAATGAAGGAATTAGGACGTAAACCTCCCGAATGGCAAGTGTCTAATGGACGAACAACTCTTACCATTTATTTGAAAAAAAATCAAAAACAAATAAATCTACGAATAACAAATTTTCTTAATTCATACAAGAGCATATCTTTTACGCGACACGACTACCAGGTAATAAACAACATTTCTGATAAATCAGCAAAAAACGACATCAGCATAATGTTAGACGAAGGATGGATAATCCGTAGAGGAACGGGGCCATCAACAATCTATGAATTATCGGGTAAGAGCTTCCCCGATAGTACCCGATAAAAAGACTACACTACTAAAAGCCAGTAAATTACATTTTATAACACTTTAGAGCACCTTCCCCGATTATCGGGTAAAGCTTTACACACACGGCGAGGTGGAGTTGTAACTTCACCTCGCCGTGGTAGAGAGTATTATAGCCTAATTGCTACTGTTCGTCGATGAATTTGCCGTTCATATCGAAGAAGAGATACTTGATGGCTGTCTCTTTTTTCCAAAACAGGAATCCTGATTTGCGAGAGACACGAGCTTCGTATGTATATTTACGTCTGCGTTCACAGATTGTGAGCTGCGTAAACTTATAACCTGCATGGGCTTTACCTATCGAGTCCTTAATGCTACCAGGATAGTACTGCTCATTGACAAGATAACGCTTTTCTGGCGAATTGGGATAATAACGTATAGCACAAGCATCGTTCTCACCATCAATATAACGCACCTCATACAAAAGACTGTCGATACGATACCATACCACATCATGGGCATTAAGATCGGTCTGATTTTGAAAATCCCTTACAGTATTTGATGGAACACTGGCTTCTGGAACAACAAGGTCTGTCTTTTCAACGATGAACTTGCCTTGTGCCATAACGTTGGATGACATAGCCACAATAAAGCACGCTATTGTCATAAAAGAAAGTATTTTTCTCATATTGTGAATGTTATTTGATGACAAGAAATATTATTTACCCTTGCAAAGTTACAACTAAAAAATGAAAATAGAAACGGTTGCAAACACTTTATTATCTATTTGATTTTTTGCCGCAGCCATAGCCATATCTCTTTATATGTTGTACGAGCATGATTATGCAACAAGGCAGACCTGTATATCCTTGCCGCGATGAAGGTACAGAGCGGTATAGTCGCTATAAGCAATACTATAGACAATACGACCTGCCACATTGGAACACCGAAAGGTATGCGCATCATCATTGATACCGGCGACGTGAAAGGGACTAACGACATGACAACAGCCAATGTGCCAGATGGTTGTTCGAGCATGATAGGCATGAGAATGATGGACAGCATCAAAGGGATGGTAACAGGTATAGAGAATTGCTGTGTGTCGGTCTCGGTGTCGGACAACGCACCCAATGCTGCGAAGAGCGAAGCATATAGGAAATAGCCAAAGACGAAGAAGAACAAAAAAGGCCAAAGCAATGCTTGAAAGCGGATAGATACAAGCCCTTTCATTATCTCAGGCACCGGGACAAAGTCTTGCAACTGTTGCATCTGCCGTGTTGCCTCTACACCTTTGGTAGCCACCTCTATAGGCATGTTTTGCTGGTTTGCCATAGAGAAGATGTCGCCTCCACAAAACTGCACTGCGGCTATGCTGCCTGTAAGCAACAAAAGCCACAACGCTATCTGCGTAATCCCCACACAAGCTATGCCAAAGACCTTGCCCGCCATGAGCTGCATAGGCTTGAGACTGCACAACAACACTTCTACAATACGCGACGTTTTTTCTTCCATAACACCTCTCATCACCTGTGAGCCAAAGAGAAATATGGTGGTGAAGATAATAATAGCAAGAATGGAGGCAAGGATAATCTTTATCTGCAAGTATCCGTCGCGACCTGTTTCGAGGTCTTGCAGATGCACCCTTATCTGAGCCGATGACATTTGCTGATATTGCTCTTCACTTATGCCAATAACATCGACAGCGACATTTGCCAACAAAAGCTGCTGGAGCTGCTGAGAGATATCGTGCTGCACAGCTCCATGCGGCTCTACACCACAATAATACAAAAAAGCATCGGAAGGTATGGTTGTTTCGCGTGCAGGTATATACAACACTACCGTTGGCACAGAGTCAGAAGCACCACGCATAACATTGTAGGCATAGTCAAAGCCACCTGCGTATGAATACTGAGCGATATCGTTGGATCTAAAAAGACCGTGAAAGATAGTGGACTCGTCGACAACAACGACATTGGTGGTCTGTGCCTGACGCGATGCAAAGATGACAGGCAAGGCATAGACAAAACCCAACACCAAAGGAACAACGATAGAGAGTATCCAAAAGCTTTTTTTACGAATGCGCGTCAAATATTCACGACGAATGACAAGAAGGAGTTTTTTCATTTCTTTACCTATTGTGCGTCAGCCTTGACAGTTTGAATAAATATGTCTTGCAAAGATACGCCCGGCCTGCCGCTACGGATGTTGAGCAACAAGTCTTGCAAAACGATATGCGAAGCATTGATAAGAGCGATATTGTCGCACAATTGTTCGGCTTGTGCCATATTGTGTGTTGACAAGATAATGGTAGTGCCAGCATTACGAAGATGCAGCATCTGCTGTTTTAAGAGTTCGACACCCACTGGGTCGAAGCCACTAAATGGCTCGTCGAGGACAAGCAGCTGCGGATTGTGAGCAACAGTAACAGCAAACTGAACTTTTTGCTGCATGCCTTTGGAGAGTTCGCACACCTGTCTATTCCAAAACGACTGCATCTCAAGCCTATCGAACCATTCTTCAAGGTTTGCCTTAGCCTGCTGTTCCGAAAGGCCGCGAAGCTGAGCCAAATATAACGCCTGCTCGCCTACACGCATGCGAGGATATAGCCCTCGCTCTTCGGGGAGATAGCCAATGGAGCGTACATCTGCATCAGAAAGCGGATGACCATTGAAATAGATAGTACCAGTATCTGGCTTCAATATACGGTTGATGATACGTATAAGCGTTGTCTTGCCTGCACCATTAGGTCCCAGAAGTCCAAATATAGATGCTTTGGGGACGTGGAGGCTTACATCGTCGAGCACCAGATGCGACTGATGAGACGATGAGACGAAAGTCTTGGATATATTATTGATATATAACACGCTATGAATTATATTAATTAGAAATCTTTTGTTTCTTATCGCCTACCCCACAACCTGGCGACCAGTATCTCGCCCAACAAGCAGCATAACGCCAACACAACAAACAAACGCCAGAGATGACGTCCATTGTCGCGCAAGCGTATATATTGCTCCATAGAACGTTGCGGATTTTCTACAATCTCATAGCCTTTAGCTTCTTGCTGTTGCAAGAGCTCTTGCAACTGCGACGGAGATAGAAAAGACATTTTCGACTCACTACGACTATAATTGAATGATAGTGCATGATTGAAAGGTTGCAAAAGAAAATTCGACGCCTGAGGAATATCATTAATAGAAATAGACGTCTTGCTACCAAAAGGACGATAAGTTGGATAGGCTTGCCAATGGTTGGAAGTGTCGTCGTCGATGACGGATAGCAACGGCACCTGCCCATTGACAGACTGCTTAAGCATAAGCACAACAGGATGGGATGGCGACATTTCATAATACGGCACAGGGGCTGACATGTCGAACAACGCCATATTGAACAACGTAGGAACGAAAAGAGCCTGCTGTACAAAGTCGGTATATTTGTCGGACAACGGACACGAGACAAGGTAGACCACACCTGCCTCGCCCTCACTGCGCAACAGAAGACAATCGGTTGAAGAGAAAGATATAAGTGGTTCCGCAATAGTACTTGACGAAAGAAGAGTATGATAATGTCCCGATACCGAAGGCATCTCTATCTGTTCTGACTGTCTGCCATCGAAAACCCCTTGATAAAAAGAGGACTGCGACGCCAACAAAAGTGCTTTTGCATTGCTCTCGTCCCATTCGGAAAATGCTGGAAGGTGCAATTTATTCAACAATGATGTAAAATCGCCCGACAGCTGCGAAGCAGGCGGCACAATAAATAGCGACCCACCGTCTGCAACATACGACACAAGAGCCTGCACAAGACCGTCGGACATAGACTGAGGCTCATTCAAGACCACAAGGCTGTAATTGTCCAACGTCGAGTAGTCGAACATATTAACACTGTACTGACGATATGAAATCAAAGAATCATGAGCAAAAAGACGCTCAACATAGTTGTTTTTCTCACCTACCACGACAACCTGACGCGACGAGACAACATTAAAAGAGAAAAACATCTTGTCGTCGAAAGTTATAGGATAGTCGTCGGTCTCTACATAGCACAGCGTTGGTCCATCATGCTCAGCTACAAAAGAGAGTGCCACCTCTGCCGACGAATAAGCAGAGACGTTTGCCGACGCAATAGCACGTTCACGTCCATCGACATATAGTCGCACACTTACATTTTCCAGATCATCATCGGCCTCGTTGACAAGCGCCACCGAGAGAGCAACCGTTGCACCCTTACAATAAATAGGAGCAGACAAGGCTACACTATCGATATACAAGTTGTTGGTCTTGGCAGCAGATAGCGGCACGATAGTGGTCAACACCGAAGAGTCTGACGGCCATTCATCGCACGAGGCTGTAGAGGCCTGTGCATCAGTAAAAATATATGCATGCCGACGTTGCGATGCAGAGCTATGCAAGAAATGCTGCTGCCGCTTAGCCACATACGACAAGGGAACCGAAGAAGAATAAGAGATGTCGTCGAGCTGGGCAAGAAGCTCGTCGCGAGAAAGCCACTGAAATTGCGAGCCTGACATATCGGCAGTAAACAGCTGAAAATCGTCGGAGGGGCTATAAGCCGCCACCACCTCGCGCACCTTGCGTTTGGCGGTCTCGAGCAATGAGCCTTCACTATCGGTGGTTTTCATACTATACGAATTGTCGATGTAAACACTTACCGCCGCATTGCCCGACACCTGTTCATGACCACCGACAACAGGATCGGCAAATACCAGCACAATACAAATAACAGCCAGTATACGAATGGCCAGCAACAAAAGCTGACGCAGACGCGAAGAGCGTCGTGTCTCTTCCTGCAACTCGCTTAGACGGCTGACATTGCTAAAATACACCTTGCGGTAGTGCCTAAAATTGAACAGATGAACAATGACAGGAACAGCCACAGCCAACAAGCCAAGAAGAAACCACGGATGAGAGAATGTCATGACAAATTATTTGTTTTATTTTATAACGTCGTTTTTTCGCCTCGACAGAGCAAAAGCTTCGCTTTCTTTATGGTCTCGGCTCATCGATAACATTACTATTATTTATAAAAGTCTTGCACCACTGCGAGATGCCACACTGCATACAATGCGGTGCACGAGCGGTACAGGTATAACGTCCATGAAGAAGAAACCAATGATGGGCTACCGCCAGTTGAGACGAAGGTATATTGGCCGTAAGCTCGCGCTCCGTTGCCAAAGGGGTGGCATTGTCGGCAACAAATCCCAAACGGGCTGCCACACGACGCACATGAGTATCGACAGGCATGGCCGCCAACCCAAAAGCGACGGCAGCAACCACATTGGCAGTCTTGCGTCCTACGCCTGGCAACGTCTGCATCTGACTGACATCGGAAGGCACCACTCCACCGTATTGTTCGCACAACCCCTTGGCCAACCCAACAAGATGCTGACTCTTGCTATTGGGATACGACACCGAGCTGATATAGCCTAATATCTGCTGAGGTGTGGCCTGCGCCATGGCTTGCGGAATAGGATAAGCCTCAAAAAGGGCAGGCGTAACCTGATTGACACGCTTGTCGGTGCATTGGGCAGAAAGAACAACGGCTACAAGCAACTCGAAGGTATTGCGATAATGCAACTCTGACTCCGGATGAGGCATCGTGTGTTCGAAATATTCAAGAATATATTTATATCTATCTTTTTTAAGCATGACCACATATTGTTATCAATCCATTTTATAACGCCGTTTTCCATATCTTCCACGACAACTTTGCCTGACCTTGCAGCATTGCCATACCATTACACACCACAGCACCTCTTTCCGCAGCCTGCGAAAGCAAGAGAGACTGAGACGGATTGTATACCAAGTCGTAGACCAGATAACGAGAAGAGAAACATTCAGGCTTGCACCATGGAGTCTCGCCGACACGAGGCGACATGCCTACCGGCGTAGCATTAACTATGATATTATAATCCTGCATGGCGAGTTTCACAGCTTCGTCGTAGCCTATCGTTATATTGTCGCGCTTTGTCCTGCTCACCCTATAATATGGTATATCCAGCTGCTTTAGAGCATAGCATACCGCCGATGACGCACCGCCAGTGCCCAGCACAAGAGCCTTGCCGTGCCACGGTTGCAACAAAGGTTGCAATGTATCGCGAAAGGCCACCGCATCGGTATTGTAACCTTTCAACTTGCCATTGCCGTACACCTTAACACAATTTACAGCACCAATAGACAAAGCATCACCGTCAATTTCATCAAGTTGCTGCACAATCAACTCCTTATACGGCAAGGTAACATTAAAGCCACCCAACAAATGTTCTGAGGCGAACAAATGCATATCTTGCAAAAATTCCATTGAAAACAAGCTATATTCAGCCTCAATGCCGTCAATCTTAAAAAACGAGCTGTACAGCATCGGCGAAAGAGAATGTTGCAACGGACAACCTATCAAGCCATAATGCAGCATAAAGCAGTCTTTATCGTTTTATTACCCTATATATACTACGTTTGCCATCTGCTACAACATGCACATAATAAAAACCTGCCGGCAACGATGACAGCGATACCGTCAACCTATCTGGCAACGACGGCTCGCAGGCCATACACTCACGACCATTGGCATCAAAGACCGAGACATGCGACAAACTCTCTACCTGTATTGTCAACAATCCAGCTGTTGGATTAGGATAGAGCAATACGTTCGTCAATGCCACCGAATCTATATCCAGCGGACGTACACCCACCACAATAGAATCCACACCGCCGCAGCCGTAACGATAGCCTTCGAGATAGTACTTGGTAGGCATGGCAGGCGACACTGCCACAACATCCGTTGTATCGCCTGTAGACCAACGATATGACGAAGCGCCCGTAGCAGTAAGATAGGTTATCTGCGATGGCAGCACAGCAGTGTCGGCACAGAGTATACGAACATCTGGCGATGGAAGAACGACCAGACGAAGAAAGAATGAAGTATCCAAGCTATCACACATATAAACAAACGAGCCATCCTGACTACATGCTATCATCTCATCACCAAAACGATACAAAGCACCTTCGCATACCGTGTCGTACAACATTTTAGACACCAGATGCAGAGTGTCGGGCAGACGAATGGCATCGACCCATACAGCATCTTCTCCAGAGCGGAGCGTGCGATCCTTGGCATAAGCAAGCTTAAGCAAATGAAAACCTGCATCAACAGCAAAAGAGAGCCTACGCCAATTTGTCTCATCGACACCCGAAGCAGTATACATCAGCCTCTCATCGATAAACACCGAAAAACTATCACAATCTTTTTGCGACGAGACAATATAATAAAAAGATACGCTGTCTGGCTCGGTAGCATTAAATGGCAGCAAGAGCTCAGAAACGACAGCCTTGTTGTTGGGCATATTATTTGCCGAGCGGACAGAATAACCACCATTTAAAGCCTTTGTATCATCTATCAGCCATGGATAAGTAGCACTATTCTGCCATGGGAAAAAGGATAAGTCGCCTGTTTCAAAATCTTCGTCAAAACGAGGTATATCGACAGGAAAGCTCTTTTCCATATCACCATATTCCACTACTACATGCAAAGGCAAAGAGTAATCGGTCCAGTAATCAAGCGTATAGGGGAAAGAAAAAGTAACGGAAGAGCCTGTTGGCAAACTATCTACACACTGTTGCGGTACAGAAGAATGAATGGCATCGAAAGGCTGTGTCAAGATACAGCATAGCTGCCGGGCTATGGCATGACCTGTATTTTTGAGAGTAACCTCACATACATTGTCGCTTCCATCTGTCATAGTGCCAGCAGCATGCTTGCAATCTACCACAATATTAGGAGCGTCGACAACCATAGCAACGCGATAGGTAGCCACAATAGTATCGCTAAAAATCTGCAAAAGGGCAGAGACAGCTGTTTGGTCGGATATAGACGACGACACCACACTCTGGCAGACATTGTTGCAATACGCCGTCTCGCCAGGTGAGAGATATGTTATATAATCGGCCTCCACGACAGGTAACAGCTGTTGTGCATCGCCACGCAACACATAATTAAAAAACCATAAAGTATCGGTGCCTATATTCTTTAATCTAAAAGAGATAGACATAGTGTCGCCAGCCACAGCATTGTTTATACGAAGATGGCTGAGCACCAATGGCACATCATTGTCGTCGTCGAAAACAACAATGCGAGACTCTGGCACATAGTTTTGAGCATTGGCATAGACTGTCAAGTTTAGCGATAGGTCGAGAGACTGCAAATCACAGTACAACGACGCTACTCCATCAGCATCTGCCGTAGCTACTGCCAAAGCTTCGTCGGTAGCAGCATCTATCAACGCAATGCGGGCGTATGGTACCGCATTGACAACAATGGCTCTATCCGTATGACGCAATGGCTGACTAATAGAGAGGTCCATCTTCTTGGCCTCGCCAAGATAGGGCATCAAAGAAGGATCGCCCAAGACATGATATATCTCCCAATAATAGAGTGCAAAGAGGTCGGTCTCGGATCCCATTACAGCATTGTTGCCAGCATGAACAAACTGCGCCATTGTGGGAGCCCATGTACTAAAATACTGTCCCTTGTCGTGAAACAAAAGGTCGTATGCCCCTTGATGACGGCTGTCGTATTCTACAGCAAGCGAGTGCATGTCTTTGCGAATAAAGCCCCGAAAGCCTACAGTCCAATAAAAATCATCGTCCCAATATGTAGCATCAGAGGCACCCACGTAAACGACAGCCCCAGCCCTATCGGCACGACGCAAAAGAGCCTCGCCAAAACAATCTTCGTCGAACATGCAAGTATAACAACAACTGCCAATATACACACCCGGCTTGTCGACATTTGTCATAGAACGAACATCTGTAGTGAAAAACTCAGGATTGTAAAAGCCACGTTTGATGCCATGTCCCGAATAATGCACCCAGCCCTGCCCCTGACTGTAGAGAGCAGAAAGCTCTGCCTCGGCAGTATTGGACATAGAGCTTTTTAACTGCGTATCAGGCACACCATACGGCTTGATGTCTGTATCGTTCTTATAGTACTTTACGTTCTTGAAATTATGATTAGCATTGATATAGCCACCTGCCACATAATCCATAGAGGGGTCGGCAACAGTATGAGCATTGTCGCCCGAAGAGACAAAGTCGTCGAGACCCGTAACAAGCACAGCGTCGGAGAGATACGATGGGTCGAGGAATTGGTATTGTTCGTAATACATTATCTTGTCGAGCTGAGGTTGTAGCTCTGCTATAGAATTGGCAGAAAGGCGACCATAATAGCAGTCTGGAACAAAGTCGTCGGTCCAAGTAAAGAAATAAAGGTCGGTAAAATGGTCGGAATAGGAAACATCTCTTATCTTGCTACGGAATGGCGTAATCTGATAAAAATCGCCCACCAAGAGAACAAACGTAGGAGCAGGGGCTTGCTCGGTAGCATTGGTATACAACGACTTGAGATAAGCTGCAATACCAGTCTGCGAAACACCAATAGAATCGGTATAGACAACATCGACACTATATGCCTGACGACGCTTGAGTGCCACAAAGTCGTCTAACTTGCCACGAAACATAGCATCCGACACAATTACATACCTCACCTTGTCGGAAGCCCCTTTTGCCGTTTTGTAACTATACGCCAAATCCTTGCCACTATCGAACAATGGCGACGCATAACAACTCTTTACCCGCTCTGTCTCTTGCTCATCGACACCCGTATAATGAATATCAACAACCATCTCTCCACAGGTCTCAACAGACGACTGAACAGCATTATACACCATTGGAGAAAGAGTGAGACGCGCTATGCGACGGTCGCGGTAGACACCTAACACCGCAAGAGTGGCAGCAGGAAAGGCAAAGGCAGTATCGGACAAGTAGCACATACTGTCGCACACAAAGGGATGATGATGAGTGTCCGACTTTGAGACATGCAGCTGCGAAGGATAGACTGGCGAAGACAATGAAAGCGTAGAGAGCTGTTGCCTATTAACAGAAAGTTGAAAACTATCGCACAGCGGCAGCTCTATAAGACATGAGAAAACAGGCAGCTGAGGCTTGCCTACGACAGAGCTGCCCTTGCAATTATCGATAGATAACACCGAATAACAATTTCCATCAACCTCAACACTTTGCACCGCCGGCACGTCGAATTGCGCATGCACTTGCACATCATAACCAGCTAAAGGAGTGAATACAACCTTGGACGACTGTGCCATAACCAAAACTGACAACAGAAAGAAAAAAGAAAAAAGAAAACTTTTTTTCATCATTATCATAAATTAACTCGTCTTACAAAATACGAAAAAAGAACACCTTGCAAGGTGTTCAACAACCATTACGTCATAGCATTCCACTCTGGCAGCTCGCTCCACGGCGCCACTATACTGACCTCTGCCTTGCTTACCGGATGAACGAACGACAAAGAATGAGCATGGAGCGATATGCTGCCATCCGGATTGGAACGTGGAGCACCATACTTCAAATCACCTTTTATAGGACATCCCATATTGGCAAGCTGGCACCTTATTTGATGATGACGCCCTGTATGCAAGTCCACCTCTAAAAGATAATAGCCACCTGTGGTCTGCCCCAAGATACAATAATCCAACAAGGCTTGCTTGGCATTAGGAACATTAGCATCGGCGACGAAACTCTTGTTGAGACGCTCGTTGCGAACAAGATAATCGGACAGGGAGCCAGAGGGCTGAGGAGGGCAGTTGCGAACAAGACACCAATAGGTCTTGTGCATCTCATGCCGCTGCACCATATCGTTCATACGCGCCAGTGCCTTGCTTGTCTTGGCAAACAGCACAACGCCACTCACAGGGCGGTCGAGACGATGTATAACACCACAAAAGACATTGCCAGGCTTGTTGTCGCGCTGCTTGAAGAATGCCTTGATAGCATCTGCCATGCAGCGGTCGCCAGTCTTGTCGCCCTGCACAATGTCGCCAGCACGCTTGTTGATAGCAATCAGATGATTATCTTCATATAAAATATCCATTATTTATCAGCTGGGGCTTGGATACGTGCCAATGGAGTAACGGCATTTCTGACAATATCCTGCAAGTCGACGTTGATAGCGAAACTCTTAGGTATGAACAAGTCTACACGCGAGCCAAACTTGATAAAGCCCATCTCTTGATTTTGCTTGACGACATCGCCTTCGTGAGCATAGCATACAATACGACGTGCCATAGTGCCTGCCACCTGGCGCACCATAATTTTGCAGCCATTGCCGAGACGCATGCCTACAGAAGTGCGCTCGTTGAGGTCGCTCGACTTGGGATAACTGGCAATAAAATAGTTGCCCCTATTGTACCTGACATATTCCACGACGCCATCGCAAGGGTAACGATTGACATGGACATCGGTGCCACTCATAAAGATGCTGAGCTGTATACACTCATCCTTAATATATTCCCTCTCATACATCTCTTCTATAGTAACGATAGTGCCATCGGCGGGAGAGATAAGCTGATCCTTGTCCTCAGTAAACACACGGCAAGGTATACGGAAAAACAGCGACACCAAAATCCACAATACCAGCAAAATGAGCATAAACAAACCATGAAACACCGTCCAATGCTGAACAAAGAAAATCATGGCAGCATAAATGACCAATATTGCTGATAGCGACCAGAAAATGATTTTACGACCTTCTTTATGAAAATACATAATACAACAAAAAAACTAATATAAACAATCAAAGAAAAAAACTATAAACAAAAGCAAATGGCATAATTGCCAACAGACTGTCGAAACGGTCGAGGAAACCGCCATGACCTGGCATTATAGAGCCACTGTCTTTAACGCCTACCGAGCGCTTGAGCATAGACTCGAACAAGTCGCCCAATGTACCTACAACACTACATATCACAGCTATAATGACAAAATGAAAATAGGATATTCCTGGCAATAGCCAATGTCCCAACAACAGAGCAGCACCCAAGACAACAACAAAGCCGCCAATAGAGCCCTCCCATGTCTTGCCTGGAGAATGACGAGACCAGAGCTTGTGCTTGCCTATCAAAGAGCCGACGATATAGGCGCCCGAATCGTTTATCCACACCAGCAGCACAACCAACAACAACAATTCGAAAGAGATAGTAACAATAACACTCATAGAAATCATAGGCAACACTATATAAATCAACGGCAGCAGTGTATGCGCAATATCAGTAAAAACATTATCACGCTTGCTCCATAACGAACTCAAAAACAATATTGTTGGAGACAAAAACACAACAACGCTCAAAAAAGAAGTAACTGACAGTATAATATTATAACATGAATTACGCACCAGATCTTGAGAACATTCTAATTCATATACCACATCCAGTTCTGAATAATATATTACTACACCAAGATACATTATCACAAAGCAACACACAGAAATGATATATCCAATCACCTTAAAAGGACGAACGCCATTGATAGATACCAACTTATAATACTCATACATGCATCCTATAGCGACAAACAATGCAAAAAGTGGAAAGATATAATATCTGCATGGCAACAAGATACAGCAAAGGAACAACGCAGCATATACAATGGCTGACAAGGTACGAACTACAAAAGTTTTCATAACAAACTACAAAACGTTTTCTTATTTATTATTATCGTCATTTACGTCCACGTCCACCAACTTGTCATCACCCTCTTGTGCTGACTGTGCATCTATTTGTTTTGTTTCAGACTTCTGCTCTGCATCGTTACGGCCTGAAGAGCCGTCACTCTTTTTTGCTTCCAAAAGAGCCTTCTCCTTTTCAGCCTCAATATCCGCCTCGCGCTTGCCATAGATACGTTCAAGGTCTTCGCGGAAGAGCACCTCTTTCTCATACAGCTGTGTGGCAAGCTGGTCGAGTTGGTCACGATGTTCGAGTATCAACTTGCGTGCCATTTGATAAGCCTCTTCAACCATACGGCGCACTTCGGCATCGATACGCTCACTTGTCTTTTCGCTAAAAGGCTTGGTAAATGACATGTCGCTTTGTCCGGTGGAATCATAGAAACTAATATTACCTATCTCAGGACTCATGCCATAATATGCCACCATAGAGAAAGCCATTTTTGTAGCACGCTCCATGTCGTTCAACGCACCCGTGCTAATCTTGCCAAACACCACCTCCTCAGCAGCACGACCTGCCATAAGAGAGGTCATCTCGTCGAACATCTGCTCGTAGGTAGTAATCTGACGTTCTTCCGGCAGATACCATGCTGCCCCCAAAGCCTTGCCTCGTGGCACTATAGTAACCTTGACCAAAGGAGAGGCCCAACGCAACAGCCAACTTACCGAAGCATGGCCAGACTCATGATAGGCAATAGTGCGTTTTTCGTTATCCGTCAACACCTTGGTACGTTTTTCCAAACCACCAACGATACGATCTATTGCATCGAGAAAGTCTTGTTTCTCAATCTGCGTCTTCTTTTTGCGAGCAGCCACCAGAGCGGCCTCGTTGCACACATTGGCAATATCGGCACCAGAGAAGCCAGGAGTCTGCTTGGCGAGAAACATACGGTCAACGCAATTCTCGCTCCCCTTGTCGGTACAAAGCTTGAGCTTTTTCATGTGCACCTTGAAGATAGCCTTGCGTTCTTCGAGATCCGGCAACTCAACATAAATCTGACGGTCGAAACGTCCTGCACGCAAAAGGGCTTTGTCAAGAACATCGGCACGGTTGGTAGCGGCAAGCACAATAACATTTGTGCCACTACTAAAGCCGTCCATCTCTGTAAGCAACTGGTTGAGGGTGTTCTCTCTCTCATCATTGGCATTGCTCAGCCCACTACGACCACGAGCACGGCCAACGGCATCAATCTCATCGATAAAAATGATACAAGGCGCTTTCTTTTTAGCCTCTTCGAAAAGGTCGCGTACACGCGAGGCTCCCACGCCAACAAACATCTCTACAAAGTCGCTGCCCGACATAGAAAAGAATGGGACATTAGCCTCGCCCGCAACAGCCTTTGCCAGCAAAGTCTTACCAGTACCTGGAGGACCTACCAGCAGCACACCTTTTGGTATCTTGCCACCGAGAGCCGTATAACGCTTGGGATTTTTCAGGAAGTCGACGACCTCCATTACCTCTTCCTTGGCACCTTCAAGACCGGCAACAGACTTGAAAGTAACTTTCTTGTCCTTGGTGCTATCATATATCTTAGCATGCGACTTGCCAACGCCAAATATGCCGCCACCGCCATTCATCTTGTTTGACGATATACGGCTGATAATTATAAAGAAAAGAATAATGATAAGAAATGGGCCAAAAATAACCAATATCTCACGCCAGATGCTGCTGTGGTTCTCAATACGATAGCTAACATGCTTGCCTATCTGCTCTTCAACAATGGCAAGTTCCTTGTCGAAATGTTCGAGCGTACCAATATTATACTTGTAATGCCCCACCTCGCTGCTACGACCGCCAAAAAACGTAACGCCATAAAGCTCCTGATAAGTTGTATCGCGCTTAAGAGCGGCCTCGCTGATATAAATCTCTGCATACTCTTGATTGACAACGGTAATATGGTCGTAGTCATGATTGACAAGTATTTGCGACAAACGTTCCCATTCAAGCTCCTTAGGCTTGTTTTCCTTTTCGCCACCAATTAAAATACTACCCAAGGCAATGATGACAACCACATAGATAATATACATGATAACCGAGCCTTTAGGCTTCTTGTCGGGTTTGCCCTGACCTTTTTGTTGCTGATTGTTGTCTGATTTCAAAACAATATTTTTTTATTAATAATACACTATTGATAAAAGAGAAACAGGCATCTGCTATTCATCTAACGCAATACGAACAGCATCTGCCCACAATTGGTCGAGACGGTAAAAGTCTCTCTTCTCCTTTTGAAAAATATGAACTACAACATCGAAATAGTCCATCAATATCCATTCGGCATTCTGATAGCCCTCCACTTTCGACGGGTTTATACCCGTAGCCTGTTTCACAACCTCATGAACCGCATCGCTAAGCGCACTAACGTGAGATGGGACATTGCCTGAGGCGATAACAAAAAACTCGGCAGGTGCCGATGGAATACCACGGAGGTCAAGAACAGCTATGTCGCTGCCCTTCTTATCATCGATGGCCTGTGCGGCCAAACGAGCCAAAACTTCAGATTCTTTCAAAATGTACTAATTTTTATATATTTTAGCATTAAGTGAACGACGATTGTCATCAACAACAGACAAATCTACACGCACATACTCTGTCGGCAACAGAGACTCCACCAATTCGGACCACTCCGTAAAACAATAACAGCCACTATCGAAATACTCTTCACAGCCAATGTCATAGGCTTCGTCTATATTCTTTATACGATAAAAATCGAAATGATAGACCGGCTGTCCAACCGCACTCATATATTCGTTAATAATAGCAAACGTAGGGCTGCACACATTGTCTTCAACACCCAACTGTCTACACAACGATTTGATAAGCGTAGTCTTGCCAGCTCCCATAACACCATAGAAAGCGAAAAAACGCTCGTTAGGAAAAGCTTTGAGCAACTGCGATGCTACACTATCCAACTCACTATTATTAAACGATATTTCCAAAACAGATATATTATGCTTGCAAAGATAGCAAGAAAAATTAATAGTCAATTACCTAATACGGTCAGCCGCACGAACTTTGGCCTCATCGCGCTTGATAGCCTGCTGAGCCAGAAACAACATAGCAATACCAGCGACAGGAGCCCATGTGGCAAAACTCCACGACACCGACGGCGACTCACCACCCAAAGGATCAGCAAAAGCCGTGCCATAAGCATCAACTGCCCAAATGAAAATCAAAAAAATGTATACAACACCAAGCAAAAATGCCAAAGTGGCAATACGAGATTGCAAAACACGGCGATGATAAAGGCATATACTGACAATGGTAAGAGCCATAACCAGCACCACCAACACCACCAATGGCCATGTGTGAATATAACCGCGCTGAGGTACAAAGAACTCTGGAGCACCCTGCTGAAACTGGATATACGCCTCAGGATTGTTCTTGGCAAAAAGTCGCAATTCGGAATAAGCAACCTGCTGAGTGGCAGGCAACGGAAGCTGATATTTGGCTATTGGAAAAGTAAAACAGATGCCAAAAGCTATAAGAGCGAGGACGAGATAAACTGTTTGAATACGTTGTAGCATTTTATTATCAACATTAAAATTTCACAATGACATAATGTCAGCATTGACAAATTAATATTCCAAGATGTCCGAGTCGACATTTTTATAATGCCACTTGCCCATCACAACAGCATCTTGCATGAGTATGAAACCCGGATTGCTACGCAGCATAGCCTCGATAGCCTTGTCGTCGGTAAAATAGACATCGAGCAACTCGAAACCATTATCAGCCTTGAACTGGTCGGCGTTTTCTGGCAGGGCTGAAGTGAGCATAACAGCATATATGCCATTGTCCTCAGCATACTTCATGACATGGCGCATGGCCTCTACGCCGGCCACGTCAACCTTGTCGAGATGATGAATAGTCATAATCATCAATGGGTCGGGCGACATCAAGAGGTCGACAGCATAGTCGTTGCCATCGGCATCCATCATAGCAAAGCCATCGGCTTGAATCTCGTGGGGATCAATAGTGCGAGTGCTGACCCAGTCCCATGTTTGAGAAAAAGTGCTATCCTTGCATGCGGCGGCAAGCTCAGCATCGCTAAACTCGCGTTCCACCCCAGTAGCCAAGTTGCGATAAGTGGTGTAATTCTCTATTTTCAAATTCTCGTCAGTACTCATCATCTTGTTGCCCACCTTCCATGCACGGAAGTCGATAACAGGCTCGTTGTTGATATTATACAAACCGAAGCAGACCATGGCAATCACCGTCAATAAAAGAATAATGGTATCGCGTTCAAAACGGCTTTTGCGACGTATGTTGCGAGTAAGCACAATGATTATCACAGGTATGTCCAAGATAACATTCTTGAAAAAGGTCTGTTTTGGAGTAAGCTTGACAGCATCGCCAAAGCAGCCACAGTCGTTGATAGCAAACAGCTTGCTATAAGCATCGAGAGCAGTGCTGAAAGTAAAGAAGAGCATCATTGCCACAAGAAGCCATGCTGTAAAACGACGGAAGCTATTTGTAAGCAGCATCACACCGACGAGAAACTCGCAAGTAATTAAAATCATAGCAAAAACGGTGGCACATGGCACAAGAAACTGGAAATCGAACCAGCCACCACTCCATACAGAGAAATATTCCTCTATCTTATACGCAGTGCCTATTGGGTCGACACCCTTTACAAAGCCAGAAAAGATAAACACCAATCCGACAAACCAGCGGCAGACAAGATTGAGTGTATAGTTACATTTAGTGTCTTTCATATTTGTTATGTTTATTGTTCTTCAGATTGCGACTCAAGCTTTATCAAGCAAAACAACGAATAATTGACGATATCCATATAGTTGCCCTCTACGCCCTCGCTCACAATGGTCTTACCTTGATTGTCCTCTATCTGCTTAAGACGATGTATTTTCATCAGGATGATATCCGTAATAGAGCTTATACGCATCAAGCGCCACGCTTCGCCATAGTCGTGGTTCTTGTCGAGCATAAGCTTGGTAGCAGCCTGCAGATGCTTGTCGTAAAGTTGCAAAGCCCTTTCTGGCGAGAGGTCAAGACCATCTTCCTCACCAAGCTCCAACTGTATCAATGCCATAGTGCCATAGTTGACCATAGCTATAAACTCAGGACGCATGCCGTCGGCAATACGGTGCATACCATTCTCCTGTATGCCGCGAATACGATTGGCCTTGATAAAAATCTGGTCGGTTATAGATGGCAAGCGCATAACACGCCACGAAGTGCCATAATCATACGTCTTTTTTGCAAATAAATCACGGCAGACAGCCGTCTCTCGTGCAAATTGTTCAGCAGTATTCTCCACAATACACAAAAAAAATATTTGTCAATAATCAAAAATTGATTGTTACCTTTGTATGCAAATACACTATCGCTCAAAATCCCTTAAACACTGATACTCAACATAGATTGAGAAAAAAAGATAAACAGCGAAGATGGGCAAAGATACATTTTTTTCTTCATTCACACTACGATGTGGAACAAAATTGGTAGAGTACAGCAAACCTTGCATAATGGGAATACTTAACGTAACACCCGATTCCTTCTACGATGGAGGTAGATACGACACCATCTCCAAAGCTGTTGAACATGCACAAAAACTTGTTGCCGACGGTGCCGACATCATAGACATAGGGGTATGCTCCACACGTCCGGAAGCACAGCTGCTACCCCCCGACGAAGAAGCTCGACGCTTGAGCGAAGTGGTGCGAGCCGTGCGCGATGCCATAGACAAACCAATATCTATCGACACATGCTACTCCTTGCCGGCACAAGCAGGCATAGAGGCTGGTGCCGACATAGTCAACGATATCAGCGGCGGACAATTTGACGACAAGATGCTCGACACCATTGCCGACCTAAAAGTCCCCTACATTCTATGCCACACAAAAGGGAAGCCCGACACAATGGACAACAACACCAACTACGATGATGTAACCAAAACACTTATATCTTATTTCTCCGAAAAACTTGAACATCTTTACAAGCTTGGCATTGCCGACGTTATCATAGACCAGACATTCGGCTTTGCCAAAGACACCCGGCAAAACTACGAACTACTACACAACATACCGATATTCAAAGAACTCTTCAAAGAGCCGCTACTCGTAGCTTTGAGCAGGAAAAGAATGATATACGAGCCGTTAGGCATCACAGCCCAAGATGCAATATACGGCACCGTGGCCGCCAACACCATAGCCCTGCAATATGGTGCACAAATACTTAGAGTACACGACCCCAGACCTGCTCTTCACGCCGTAGAAATAACAACACAAGTACAACAGGCCTCTGCACTACGCACGCCATAAAATATACAGATAATAATGATACAAGGACTGCCACAGATTCGCATAGTCGACATACTCGACATACTACTTGTTGCATTACTGATATATGAATGCTACCGATTGGTGAAAGGCACCAACGTTATCCGAATATTCTGGGTGATAGTGAGCATGTATCTGCTCTGGCGCATCGTTGACGTATGCGGCATGCGCCTGTCAGCCGGCATATTAGGTACTGTGATGAGTGTGGGCGTGCTGGCGCTCGTCGTAGTCTTCCAGCCAGAGATACGCAAATTTCTACTAATGCTTAGCGCCAAAGCATCGCCAGAGGTGAGAATACGCTTGGCACGGAGATTTTTTCTCCGACACGACAATTCTGACAATATGAGCACAGACCTCGACCCATACATACAATCCTGCATACACATGAGCAGCAGCAAGACAGGAGCACTAATCATCTTTAAGCGCAGCAATTCGCTCGACGACCTAATAGCCACCGGCGAAGTAGTAGATGCCAAAACATCGTCGGCACTATTGGAGGCACTGTTTTTCAAAAACTCGCCATTACACGACGGAGCCGTATTAGTAGCTGGCGACAAGATACTTGCCGCACGTTGCATCCTGCCCGTAACATCACGCCTTGACGTAGACCCCAACCTCGGATTGCGCCACCGTAGCGCTATAGGCGTTAGCGAGCAATTCGACATCGTAGCCGTTGTGGTCAGCGAAGAGACAGGTGCCATATCATACGTCTTTGAAGGCGAGATAACGCACAACGTAACACCTGCCCAGCTGCGTCAATTCCTAATATCTAAAAACGTCTAAATCATGAAACGCATTGGCGTACTCTCCGACACCCACGGCTTCATAGCCCCCCAAATATACACGTTCTTCAAGGACTGCGACGAACTGTGGCACGCCGGCGACTGCGGCCTTGACGTTCTTGAAGAACTGCAGAAATTCAAACCTATACGTGCCGTATATGGCAACATGGACAACTACGACATGCGCTACACAGCACCAAAGACCAACATCTTCGACTGCGATGGCCTGCACATTATGATGACACATATAGGCGGATGGCCAGGACACTATCCTGCAACACTGCGACAGGAACTACTTATACAAAAGCCAGACATATTCGTATGTGGACACAGCCACATACTCAAAGTAATGTACGACAAAGAATTGAACTTTCTGCACATCAACCCCGGTGCAGCTGGCATACAAGGCTTTCACAAGACTTGCACACTTGTGCGATTTGTTATCGACAAAACACCACAAGCGTTAGAAATAATGGATTTCCCAAAATCCAAAAAACAATCTTAACATACCTTTTTACTTGCTACACAAAGTGTTGGACAACAACACTCTTTGTGCAACACACAGCCTTTACACACCAACACAAAACGCTTTTGAAAAAAAATGTGTAATTTCGCAAGGCTAAATAGTAAGCGCAATCTTACGGTCAACCCTGCACAAAACACTAACAATCAAGCCATTCAACTCGTTTTATCTACATGGACTTTACTCCCAAAAAATATAGAGAACTACTAAAAGCGCTTGACGGATATGAAGTAACGCTACGCCACGACGTAGACAAACGTCCGCTACATTCGTTACGCATAGCCCAAATAGAAAAAGAAGAAAACAAAAAAAGCATCTATTATTTTAGAACAGTGCCATGCAGCTATGATGAAACAACGATACGTCAAATATCACAATTAGGGCATGAAATAGGCTATCACTACGAAAATCTTGCAACATGCAACGGAGACTACGATGCAGCATGGACCGACTTTTGCAACAACCTTGAAAAGTTGCGAAAGATAGCCCCCATACGGACAGCCTGCATGCACGGTTCGCCAAAATCGAAATACGACAGCAGAGACCTACTGAAAAAGAACGACTACCATGCCACAGGCATCGACTACGAGCCTTACTTAGACACCGATTGGAACACATGCTTCTACCTTACAGACACTGGCAGAAGATGGGACGGCTGGAAAGTAAGCGTGCGCGACAAAATAACAGGGTTTCAAGAGCAATGGGAGGAGCAGGGATTAGTATTCCACACTACCGACGACATTATTGCCGCCGCCAACGAGCATAAACTGCCACACAAGATAATGCTTGTAACCCACCCACAACGATGGCAGCCCTTTGGAATAAAATGGATAATCGAGCTAATAATACAACAGGCAAAAAACATTGTCAAAACGTACCTTATACGTCATCGCAAAGCAACATGCCAAGAAAAAAAATTATGAGAAAAATATACCTACATATATTGTTAATTGCATCGGTCATCATAACCTCTACCATTTCGTGCATCACACCGCAACGAGTCAACTATCTACAAGACATGACCCATGGCACTCAGATAGAGCTGGAAGACCGTTTTGAGGCCAAAATAAGCCCCTACGACGAACTAACAATATACATCTCAAGCCACGACCAAGAACTCAGCAAACCATTCAACATCAGCAACGTATACGCAGGAGACTACAATTCATCATACGGATCGCAAAGAGGATACCTGGTTGATATATATGGAAATATAGAACTACCTGTATTAGGAAAGATAAAGGTTTCAGGACTGACACGCCTTGAGCTGCAAGAAATGATTAAAAACAAACTCACAGAAGGCAAATACCTCGACGACCCCTTTGTACTAATACGCTTCAACAACTTCAAGATATTCTTCTTAGGCGCCGATGGTGGCAAAGTGATAACTATCAACAACGAGCGATGCACCTTCTTGGAAGCTCTGGCTCTAAGCGGCGACCTCAATATATACACACGTCGCGATAAGATAGCCGTAATGCGAGAGATAGACGGGCAAATGGTAACACGCTTTCTCGACCCCCGCTCGTCAGACGTGTTTCAAGACCCCTTCTTTATGCTACAGCAAAACGACTTTATCATAACGCAATCAATGAATGCAGGCAGCAAACGCAGCGAGATATCCTATTGGCTGACATGGGTCTCCATAATATCCTCGCTAAGCAGCTTGGCAACAACATTGGTGCTGTCAAAAATAGTCAAATAGTAAACCTATTCCACATTCTTTCAACAAGATATAGCCAATGGAGAAAGATATCAACAGTAACGACGACCAGCAAACAACAACCAACAACGAGATGTCGTTTTTGGAAGAGTCGAGCGGTCCGAAAATTCATATCAAAGACATACTTATCATATTGCAGCGCAATCTGATATGGCTTGTGCTATGCAGCATGATAGGAGCCATGATAGGCAACTTCAAAGGAAGGAAGGAGACACGTATCTATTCGAGTGTTGCCAGCATAGTACTCAAAGATTCCAGCACATCGACAAATAGCTCGCTACGCGAAGCCAATGTAAGAAGAGACCTATTCAAAGACCCATTGCTATACAGCAGCAGCATAGAAAACGAAATAAAGATGCTGTGCTCGATGACAACCATGCAAAAGGTAACGCAAAACCTTAAGCTTAACATCGAATACACCCAGTACACCCAAGTAGTAAAACGTACAAAAAACCTATACGGAGAGTCGCCCATAGAAGTTGACTTTATAGACCTCGGCGACAATGACTATGCCGATTTTCTATTCACTCCAAAGAACATACTCGAAGGCATCATCACAATCAACGAAGAGGTAACAATACCCGTCAAATACGACGACACCGTACAACTTCCCTTAGGCAGAATAGTAATCCACAAGACATGGTTCTACAGCCGCGCCTGTTACAACTCCACTATAAAAATAAGCCACCATAGCTTGTGGAACATTGCATCGCACTACTGTAACGCCATATCTGTCGATTATGCCGACGCCGGCTCACTATTCAACGTATCGCTACGCGACCCGTCGCCAAAACGCTGCGCCGATGTTATCAACGAAACAGTAAAAGTATACAACGAAGATGCTATCAACGACAAAAAAAGAATTGTAGCCTACACCTACGACTATATCAACGACCGACTGCAAACCCTCCACTCCGACCTTGGAATACAAGAGTCTGAATTAGCATCATTCAAGAGCGACAACGAGTTGCTAAATATTAGCGACTTAGGGCAAAACTTCGTTTCTACCAGCATCGAGACCTCGGAAGAAGTGTCAAAACTGCGTCGTTGCCTATCTGCCGCACGCTATCTGATGCACTTTAACGAGAACAACACAAAAAACACGCTTATACCGCCAAGCTTTGAACTTGACGACGAAAACATCAACAATGTTATCTCGCAATTTAACGAAGACGTACTGAAACTTGAGAAATACAAAAGCGAAAACAACCCCATAGTAAAAAATCTACAGACCGAGCAAAACGTTCTAAAACAAAGTCTTGCCAAGTTGCTCGACGTATACACAAAATCGATAGAAAACAGAATAGCCGAGGCACAAAAGATATCGGCTGATGCGAAAAAAGAGATGAAGAAAGTGCCTCAAAAGCAAATATATATAGAGAATATAGAGCGTCTGCAAAAGATACAAGAGGCACTGTATATGCAGCTCTTGTCGAAACGCGAAGAGATACTTATCAGCCAGCCGGCTATCGAAGGCAACGCCAAAATAATAGACCCGGCTCAGCCCAACTACTCGCCCATATCGCCAAACACAAGAAAGAACACGCTAACAGGTCTGCTCATAGGCTTATGTATTCCCTTTGCTGTATTCTTCTTGCGCCTTATCCTCGACACGCGCGTACACAACAGCTTTGATATAAGCAAAAAAGTTACCGCCCCATTGCTGATAGAGATACCGCAGCGAGAGAAAAAAGACAAAAGAGACATAGTTGTAGAAAACAAAAAGAAGGACGCAATATCCGAGTCGTTTAGAATGTTGCGAAGCAAGATAGACTTTCTTGGCGACACCAATCAAGAAGGAGCACGCGTAATAATGATTACGTCTATGCTCTCAAGCTCAGGAAAGACCTTTGTGGCATCCAATCTTGCCGCCTGCTTAGGCATAGCCGGTAAAAAAGTACTGCTGATGGACATGGACCTTCGCAAAGGCACCATGACACACAAATTCTACTCTCGCAGAAACATAGGCATGTCGCACTATCTAACAGGCAAGACAGATGACATTGACGAGCTTATACACCACGACACCATAGCACCCAGCATAGACTGCATATTTAGCGGACGCATACCACCCAACCCTGCCGAGCTATTAGATAACGAACGCTTTGCCAACCTAATGAACACCCTGCGGAGCCGATATGAGTTCATCATCTTGGATAGCGTACCTATCAACGTTGTAGATGCAACAATAATACGCCACTACGTTGACAACACATTCTTTATCATCCGTGCACAACGTTTTGACAAGAGAATGCTTCCAGAAGTGGAAGGCATCTATCGCGACAAAGTATTTCCAAACCTTGCCGTCATTATCAACAGCGTAAAATTTGCCAAAGCAAAGAAACGTTTTGGCTACGGATATGGTTATGGCTACGGATATGGAGCCAACTCTACATACGGTGATGACGAAAAACTATCATCAGAAGAGACAACCAACTAAACTCTGGATGGATATGAAAAAGATAATCATACTACTAATAATATTTGCAACCTGTACCAATATACTTGACGCACAACCCGTTAAACGACGCAATTTCTTTTTTGGCGCCGGAGGAGGCATAGGGACATTTATCGGCAACGAGGTTATGCCCGACGCAAAGTTCAACAAACTCGACTACCACCTATACGCCGAGTTTGGACGCTGGGTTTTTCCACAATTTGCAGTGTCCACCCATTTCAAAGCTTTCACAATGCACGGACAGGCAAGCTACGCTCTAAACCCGCTATGTACAATAGAAACGCCAGGCAACGCCGGACGCTCGGAATGGATAAACACAGCGTATGCAAGCTATGAGAACACATTCTACTACCACTACCTCGAAGCAAAATGTATTTCGCTCGACTTACGTTTTACAGTAGACATCACCAATATTATCTATGATGCTGTAACTGGCTATAATCGCAAATTTCACTATTTTGTGGCATTAGGCTTTGGCGAGGCTGTGCTCTTCGACCAGCAGCGCAATGCCATCACAGCCAACATAGGCCGCATACCGCCTATTGGGTCAAAACGTCATAATTGGGAGGTTGAAATGTCGCTAACCGGCATTGTAGAGTACACCATCAATCCCCGTTGGACGGCCGACTTGATGCTTTGCTTCATGACCACGCGTGGCACAATAGACTTCTCATCATATCAATTTGACCGCACCGTCAACCTCGACTACATGCCCAATGTTACAATAGGATTGCGCTATATCATACCACAGAAAGCTGGCGGCAGAGCCTACTGTCCTCAACAGACACGCCGTCGCAAGACATGGCACTAAGACATACAACAAGAGCCTCACTCTCACAAGCGAGGCTCTTGCTATTTTTACATACGTTTACATTGTCTTCTGTTTCGCTCAAGCTGCCAATATTTAATACGCGAGAGCGACGACCGCTTGGCTATCTTGCGAAACAGAGCCTCATCACACTCTGCAAACTGCTGCAAAAGCGCTATCCTTTCGTCTGAGACGTTTCTTGTAGCAGGCGCTTCTACATTATACGGACATACACGCTGACAGACATCACAGCCAAACAAATAGCCCGACAAATACAAAGCATTTGGCAAGGTCTCGCTGCGAGACTCAATGGTATGATACGCCGCACATCGAGAAGCGTTGAGGCGGTATATCTCCCCCACCCTTTCTATTGCCTTATTGGGACATGCGTCAACACAACGCTGGCATTCGCCACACACATTTGCTATAGGCTCGTCGTATTCATCAACATGCCATGTAGTTACAATCTCACCCAGATTTATCCACGAGCCGTATTGCTTGTTTACAACAAGAGAATTTTTGCCTATCCATCCCAATCCGGCACGCGCCGCCCACAGCTTGTCGGATATTGGTGCCGTGTCGACAAAAGGACGACCCTCAAAGTCAGGATAAAGCTCCTTTATCTTCGCCATCATCTGAAAGAGCTTCTCCTTTACAAGAATATGATAATCGACATCATACGCAAAACGTGCCACAGTACCTTTTACCAATTTAGAAGGATTGTAGCCCAACATAACAGAAATAACGCTTTGCGCTCCGGGAACAAGCATATCTGTGCTGGAACGCATGTCGACGTTACGCTCCATATACTGCATCTCGCCATGACACTTGTCATCAATCCATTGCTGCAGCTGTATGCGATATTGCGACAAGACAGATACTGCTGCTATGCCACAGGCATGAAAGCCAACAGACATAGCAGCAGTCTTTACTATAGATGCAGAAAGAGTTTTCAATTCTGAGTCTTTTTCTTACTACCCTCATAAAGCTCAAACTTCATGAAACGACAATCGAGCGAGCCGTTGAGCAGAGGAATCTTTTTGGATGGATGCAAGCCAATATGCTTCATAGCATCAAAATCACTGGTAATAAGCCATACCTCACAATTAGCACCATACAATTGCTTGAATGTATCGCCAAGCTGCTGGTACATGGCGTTGAGGTCTTCTATCTTGATACGCTCGCCATAAGGGGGATTGGTGATAATCATACAACGACCCTCAGGAGGCTTACGATCTTCAAACGAGCTGCAATACAGCATGACATCTTTGTGGAGTCTGGCATACTCAAGGTTTTTCTCTGCTTGTTGCAACACATTAGCATCAATATCGTTGCCCCATATCTCGTAGTCAAAGTCGCCTTCGCCTATCTTCCTATCCTCTTCAGCCTTAACTCTTTTCCACTCGCCGAGGTTGAACTCTTTCCAAAGTCTAAAACCAAACCTACAGCCACGATAGAACTGTGCTGGTATATTGTTTGCCAGCATGGCGGCTTCTATAAGTATGGTGCCACTGCCGCACATGGGATCCATAAAATGACAGTCGCATTTCCAACCAGAGAGTTTTATCATACCAGCGGCAAGCACCTCATTGATAGGAGCAATGCCAACAGCCTGACGGTAGCCGCGCTTGTGCAAAGACTCGCCACTGGAGTTTTGCAACAACGTAACGTGAGTGCCGGCAATATGCAGATTGAACTTATAGTCGGCATTTTCCGTATCGATGCTCGGCCTACGGCCAAACATGCTGCGAAAGCGATCGACAATAGCATCTTTTGTACGAAGAGCAGCATAGTAGGAATGTGTGAACACGTCGCCCGAAGTACTGCTGTCTATCATAAAAGTACCGTCAACATCAAGCAGTTTCTCCCATTTAAGTTTCTTCACATTTTCGTAAAGTTCATCGGGATCGTTGGCCTCAAACTCTGCAAAAGGCTTAAGAATAGCAAGAGCAGTGCGACATACATAATTAGCACGGTAGAGCAACGTCATATCACCCACAAAAGATACAGCGCGATGCAATATCTCTATATTTTGAGCTCCTATAGCCGTTAGTTCGTCAGCAAGAACTTCTTCGAGTCCCTGCATTGTTTTGGCAATCATCTTAAATTGCTCACCTTTTGAAAGCTTGGCAACAGTCTTTTTGCCGTTTTCTTCCTGAATAATCATTTTTATATGGTAATCTATTTATTACTACAAAGCAGACAGCAACGATATGTCTAAACTCTTGATATGATGCGTCAAAGCACCTACAGAGATAAAGTCTACACCTGTCTCGGCGTATGCACGAAGCGTCTTATCGGTAATACCGCCGCTTGCCTCAGTCTCATATCTGCCATCAATACGGCGCACCGCCTCGGCAAGATTGTCGATGTCGAAATTGTCAAGCATAATGCGATGTACGCCACCATGCTGCAGCACCTGTTCAACTTCATCGAGGTTTCTTACCTCTATCTCTATGCGAAGGTCTTTCTTGTTCGTTGCGAGATAATTGTTTGTCCTATCTATAGCAGCAGCTATGCCCCCAGCGAAATCGATATGATTGTCTTTCAGCATAATCATGTCAAAGAGCCCAATACGATGATTGGTGCCTCCACCGCATTTCACAGCATACTTCTCCAACAATCTCATGTTCGGAGTGGTTTTGCGAGTATCAAGTAAACGAGTATGCAACCCACTGAGCATCTGTGTCATGCGATGAGTCTCAGTAGCTATGCCACTAAGTCGTTGAAGATAGTTGAGCGCTGTGCGTTCAGCAGTAAGAATTGCACCTGAAGGACCTTCTATAGTCATTATCAAGTCGCCCTTGTGGAGCTCTGTACCATCAGCCACAAGCGTTTCCACTTTCAAATCCGACGAGACGAGTTGAAACACACGCTTGCCTACCTCTATACCACACAGTATGCCGTCTTGCTTGGCTATCATACGCGCCTTGCCACGCGCATCTGCAGGAATACATGCCAGTGTGCTATGGTCGCCATCGCCAACATCCTCTCGCAATGCAAGACGTATCAGCTCATCTATATTTTCTATGTCGAACATAAATAAATATTTTTTAATAATTTGGCAAAAAGGAACTCTGCCTTTTCTGTAAAGAATAAAATGCAAAAGTAACAAATTCTTACCACATACAACTTATTTATCCGCATTTTTTGAATAGCAAAACATTATTATCGTTAAAATAATGTATCTTTGCACACTTTTTTATCAAACAAAAAAAACAATGAGAGCATCTATCATAAGCATTGGCGATGAGCTGCTGATTGGCCAAGTCATAAACACCAATGCAACGCAAATGGCTCAAATGCTTACAAGCATTGGAATCTCCGTCAACACCGTTCTCACCATTGGCGACGACGGTGCTGCTATAAAAGAAGCCTTACAGCAAAGCCTTGCAAAAAACGACATAGTGCTGATAACAGGCGGGTTGGGGCCAACAAAAGACGACATTACAAAAAAATGCCTATGCGAGTTTTTCGATAGCGAACTATACGAGAATGCAGAAGCACTTGCCAATGTGAAGCGCATCTTTGACGCACGAGGCTACGAGCTGACACCCATCAACCGGCAGCAGGCATGGGTGCCACGATGCTGCACCATGGTCAACAACGACGTTGGCACAGCACCATGCATGTGGTTTGACACCAAAAATGGCAAAGTAGTGGTGTCGATGCCTGGCGTGCCACACGAGATGGACTACCTGATGCGCAACAAGATTATCCCTATGTTGCAGGAACATTTCTCTACAGGTGCTATATGCAACAAGAACATACTGATACAAGGCATCGGCGAATCCTTCTTGAGCGACCTTATAGAGCCATGGGAGCTGTCGCTACCAAGCAATATCAAGCTGGCATATCTGCCGCAAAGCGGCATGGTGAAGCTAAGACTCACCGGCAGAGGCGACGACCGTCATGCTATTGACAAACAGATAGCCAACGCTGTGTCAAAGCTTTACCCCATAGCAGGCCAGTACATCGTTGGCGAAGACATGGAGAACCTGCCCGAAGCAGTGGCACATCTTTTTACCACGCATCACCTCACATTATGCACCGCCGAAAGCTGCACCGGCGGCTCTATTGGCAGCAAGCTGACCGCCCTGCCAGGAGCATCGAGATACTACATGGGCGGCATGATAACCTATAGCAACGAGGCTAAAGAGACTCTACTTGGCGTACAGCACACCACCCTTACGCAATATGGCGCTGTAAGCGAAGCCACAGCCTGTGAGATGGCGGCAGGAGCCAGAAAAACACTGCACACCGACTATGCCATAGCCACCACCGGCATTGCCGGCCCTGACGGCGGCAGCAAAGAAAAACCCGTTGGAACGGTATGGATTGGCTTAGCCACTCCAGCACAAACCTCCGCCACACTAATGCACTTTGGCGACATTCGCCAGCAAACCATAGAGCGTGCCTGCAACAAGGCGTTCAGCATGCTTATACACGACATCAACAACAACCAACAATAACACCATCATGCCACGAGCAATCATCACCATACTACTACTTATCTGCTCCAATGTCTTCATGACATTTGCCTGGTACGGCAACCTCAAGCTACAACAGCTAAAGATATCAACAGACTGGCCATTGATACTCATCATAGTATCATCGTGGGGACTTGCCCTCTTTGAATACTGCTTTATGATACCAGCCAACCGTATAGGGTCGCAAATCAACGGTGGCCCATTCTCGCTGATGCAACTTAAAATTATCCAAGAAGCAATATCACTAATAGTATTCACCGTCATCGTCGCCACCGTATTCAAAGGCGAACCGATACGATGGAATCACTTTGTAGCTTTCGGTCTAATAATAGCAGCAGTATTCTTCGCCTTTATCGACCCAAAATAAGCTCTTGCCTACTCCACAATAAAAAATAACGAAGCCGATTGTCATCGGCATCGTTATTTATTGTTTATGTAGCGTCTGCAGCGATTATACCGTAAGCACCCGATAAATTACACGTTGTGAGAGTAAAAAAGCTGTTGTAGTTTTGCGGATTGTAATGCAAGAACAAAGTCAAAACACAACAGCATGAAAACATACGGTTTATGTATGCCCGACACAAGGCAATCCTCGACGTTTCGCACACCACGCACGCAGAGAGGACGGAAGAAGGGAGGTCTCCATGTTTAGCCTTGGCGA
>JAZRVD010000025.1:0-13824 GCA_045598945.1 Bacteroidales bacterium
ATTCTTATAACTGTTCAGGGTTGACTGGAGGGCGTAGCCCGGAAGGAAACCCTGAACACGATTGCAAAGGTAAACCTTTCTCAGGGATTATGCAAGAGCTTTGATTTTCTTTTATGTGAATCTCTCTGTAACTTGTCCATCTTTTTGTGATTTCTCCTACACATAAAGATGCTTCTTGGGGGGTCATCATGTCAATGCTCATGTGCGGACGTTCTTCATTGTAGAATTGTACCGCAGACGCTACAGACTGGGCAACCTCACCGATATTATGGAAAGTCATCTCCTTAAGAAGTTCGTTCTTCATAGTGTTGTTTATTCGCTCTGCTTGAGCATTGTCTTTCGGATCTCCCGTCTCTGTCATGCTTATTTGTATTCCGTGCTTCTTGAGTATTGCTACATATTTGGCACTTGCATACTGGCATCCTCTGTCGGAATGATGAATGAGCCTAACGTCTTCCTTGGCGATGCAGGATATCCTGCACAAAGCCATCTTGAGTGCTTTAATGGGGTAGGCAGCATCAAGAGTCTCACCAACGCTCCAGCCGACAATCTCCTCGCTATATGCATCGAGTATCAACGATAAGTAGCAAAAGCAATAGTGTTCAGAGTCAATCCATATTGGTATGTATGTGATGTCGCTCACCCACAGACGGTTAGGTGCAAGAGGAATGTAATCCCTTATTAGATTTGGGAATACGGGGAGACCGTGCGTAGAATCTGTCGTTCGCGGTTTACGCACTTTCAGACGTACCTTCAAGCCATACTTGTTTACAATGTCTGCAAAACAATCACGCCCAAGCGGATGTCCTCCTTCGAAGCTCTTGCGATACATGTACCACAGCTTGACCCCACCTATGCCTGGGTCTTTTTTGCGTATTCTTTTGATGTAAGATACTGCGAAGTCCTCACTTGCAATTCTTTTAAGCAGACGATTCTCATCGTACTTGTAATAAGCCTGCTTGGTAACGCCAAACAACTTGCAGAGACTCTCTACTTGGTAGCGGCGAGAGTCTTCCGCATGCAGGTTCTTCACTGTTTGGCACCAGCTTTTTTTCGGATTGAGATGTTGAACTGCTTCTCTGCAACATTGATTAGCTCGTTGTAGGCATCAGCACGAAGTGATTCATAGGCAAGCTCCTTCTTCAAACGTGCAATCTCCGCCTGCAAGGTTTTGGTATCAGTGCTCTCGACACCTGCTGTAGTGGTTTCTGGATCGGTAGATGTTTTGCGTTTCATAACTATTGGTTCTGGACTTCCGCTTGCAAAGTTACGAATCCAATTTGAAATTGTTGCTTTGCTTACAGGAATAATTCGAGAAATCTTTATACAACCAATTCCTTCTTGGGTATAAAGGCGGATTACTTCATCGTAATACTTGTTGCGTTTCTCACAATTGTATTTCCACATAATTGTTGATTTTGTGAGTCAACTTTTTTTAGGGAAAGACAGTGTTCAAGACCACCCTTTGGTCGGTTTTCTCGCCTCGACGGATAGTGAAAGTTTCGCTTTTCCCTAAGCTCTCAACTTACCGAAAAAGTTTTATTTTACATTCATGCTTTTTAGTATCTGCACTGTAATTGATGCCAACGAGCAGAACCTTGTCGGAAAAATTCGTCAGCAATTTCGGATAGTCTCTTTCTACAATCTGATCGATAGCCACACTCGCCGATTTGTCCCACTTCAATTCAACGACGAGAAGCGGCTTGCTGCTGTTACGACGAGGAACATAAACTATGTCGGCAAAGCCCTTTCCCGTTGCCAACTCCTGTATCTCGATATAATAATCTACCGCTCCCAGGAAGGCGGTACGAACAACCGAGCGCAACGACTGTTCGTTGTTATAGAAATTTGGAGCCACTCTATGATTGTGAATATACTCCACACCTTCAGCTACAGCCACTTCATCCATATTCCATACAGCTTCTAACAACCGGTCAGACGCACGGACAAGATCTGACAGTTCCTTATGGCTCTTGCTACCACGGATAGCCTCAACAAACTCCTCTCTAATCTCCTGATTGGGAAGTACGACCTGCTTAAGATTTGGATTATAGCTCAAATAGCCAAAATGGATAAGCAGGTTGAACAATTCCTCGTTGTCGCTGACATTATTCATGTCGTTGCCAAAACGTAAAACATTTATACCCACAGGCTCACCTTTAATCAAACGTTCCAAAGTATCTTTAACCCCATTAAAATCATTATCTATATACCGTTGAAGCGAATCAAACGCTTCAGTCATAGCCCAATAATTGCCACAGCATCTTCTCCTAACTGCATTCATTACCGAATTCGGATTATAAATAGCCACTTTCTTTATATCAGGGATATTCTGTCTCCAGTCAAAAGCATCCATCTCATAACCATCATACCAACGTTTCAGCTCGTCAAAATCCATACCATACTTTTCAGCAAGCATAACCACATCATCATCGTCAAAGCCAAAGAAAGAGCCCAATGGACCAGAGTTGGTCATGGAATACTCTTGGAAGTCATTCAAAGCAGACTGAGTGCCGTACTTCTTGATAGGCAAAATGCCTGTCATATATACCCCGGCAAAAGCTATTGCTGTATCGTTGCTACTCTTGAACATACGCCTAAGGAGATTGACATACCTTGCCATCACCTCTGGCTTGCTGGAATAGTCGCGGCATAAAGCGTCCCATTCATCAATAATTACCACAAACTTTTCGCCTGTATTCACACTGATAGCAAGCAGAGTATCCATAAGGTCGCCCTCATCATCGTAGGCAACAGATGGATAAGTTTTTTTTACGTCAGCCATTACTTTCGACTGTATAATATCTACTATATCTTCCCTGCCATCGTACCTTGTAGTAAAACTTGTGATATCTATATATATAACCGGATATTTGTTGAGATGAATCTTGTAAGACGGATCTTTTGCAATTACAAATCCATCAAACAAAGCAGAAGAGTCGCACGACTTGTCGTAATAAGCACACAGCATATTGGCGGCGAGCGACTTGCCAAAGCGACGCGGACGTGTAACGCACGTCAAACGGATACCTGTATTCAATGTAGAATTGATGTAGGCTATCATTCCTGTCTTGTCAATATATTCGCCATTCAAATAATCGGCGAAAGCCGTATTGCCTTTATTAATATATGCACCCATCTTACAAAAAATAACATCAATAGCAAAAAATATCTTGCCCGAACAATGTATCAATAATGTCGGCAAAGATAGTCTTTTTTTTCAATATAGAACAGAGTAGGAATTATTAACAATACAACATATAGTCTATACAATCAACTAAAATAAGCAATAATGACGTTACAGCATCTTCAAGGCAAAAATATCTATTTGATATATCATTACGTGCTTCGCCTTACTTGCCAAACTTGCGTCTTATCAAGCTTACGACACCACACATAAAGGCGGCAACGTTGCCATACTTACGCCTCACCATGCTTACGACACCACACATATAGGCGGCGACGGCAAAGAAAAGGAGAAGCAGCAGGGTGTTGGCAGCCAAACGCCAGCCGAGCGGAAGCAAAGCGGTGAAAAGAGTAACGACATAAAACGCCACGGCCAACAAAAATAGCGTGAGGATGCTACGCAAAGGATAGGACACAGGATTGCGACGCCTGCCAATGAGATAGGACATTAGCATACAGACACCATAACCTGCCAGACCACCATAGGCACAAGCCATATAGCCGCAACGCGGCACAAAGATAAAATTGATAGCAAGCAGCACCACACAGCCAACAGCCGAGATGACAGCACCCCAATAGGTTTCGCCATTGAGTTTGTACCAGAACGAGAGATTAAAATAGACACCCATAAATATCTCCGCCATCATGACAACAGGCACCACACGGAGGCCTTCCCAATATTCGCTGCTGATGATGTACTTGAAGAGGTCGATATAGCAGACCACTGCAAGGAACGCCAAGAGGGTGAAGGCGACATAATATTTCATCACCACGCCCTGCATATCCTTGCTTTTGGAGTCTCTGCCACCGCCAAAGACAAAAGGCTCGTAGGCATAGCGAAACGCCTGAGTAATGATGGCCATGAGCATGGCTATCTTGACGCAAGCGCCATAGATACCCAACTGCACTTCGCCCTCGTCGCCAGGCACGATGAAACGGTAGCATATCTTATCTGCTACCTGATTGAGTACACCAGCTATGCCCAAGAGCAACAATGGCCATGTATAACGCAGCATCTGCTTGAGCAGCTTGCCGTCAATACCATACTTCAATACGCGCAATTCAGGGATGAAGCCCAAAGTAACGAGCGTGGTGCAAACAAGATTGACAGCAAAAATGTAGCCCACCTGCCACTCAGGATGATACCACGACATGAGAATAGGGACTCTTTGCGCTAATGACGGGGCCACGAGAAAAACAAAAAGATTGAGTAGTATATTGCCTATAATAAAACTTAGCTTGAGAATGGCGAACTTCCACGCCCTACCCTCAAGACGCAGATGTGCAAAGAGAATAGCCTGAAAAGCATCGAGTGCCACTACAAACGACATCATCTGTATGTATTCGGGATGCGCGGCATAGCCCAAAGCCTCGGATATAGGGTCAATAAACAGGGAGCACATCCACGCAAAAAACGCTGACACAAAGCCTACCGCCGACAAGGCTGTAGATAACACGCGCGGTCGCTGCGACTTGTCGACAGTTTCGGAGTTGGAAAAATAAAAAAACGTGGTCTCCATGCCAAATGTCAAAATCACCAACAACAAAGCCGTATAGGCATAGATATTGGTTACCACGCCGTAGCCGCCACTGGAAGCAGAGATCTTGTAGGTGTAGAGCGGGACGAGCAGATAGTTGAGGAAACGGCCTACGATACTGCTCATGCCATAGATCACGGTGTCGGAGAAAAGTTTCTTGATAGAAGCCATAATAGATAGAGTGTGTGTTTTGCTACATGCGCTGCATGAGCTGACGCATAACGCTTTCGCCATCTTTAATGACTTGCATGGCCCAGTGCAACTTGAGAGTTACCAGCTCGTCGGGAGACATGCGCCACTGTATATCACTGCTGCGACGCATACGCTCGGTAAGCTCGTAGAGGCTAAGAGCGGCACAGACGCTGATATTGAAACTCTCGGTAAAGCCGTACATAGGTATCTTGACGTAAGCATCGGCACCTGCTATAGCCTCGTCGGTAAGACCGGTAAGCTCGGTGCCAAAGACCAAGGCGGTAGGCTTCGAGATGTCGAGGTCGCCAATCATGGTGTCGTTCTCGTGTGGAAGTGTTGCCACTATGCTATAGCCACGCTGGTGCAGATGTGCGTATGTCTCTTGTATGCTATGCCGCTTGTATATGTCCACCCATTTGTTGCTGCCCATGGCCACGTCGGGGTTGGGGTTGTACTGGTTGCGATTCTCAACAACATGGACATCCTGTACGCCAAAACAGTCGCAAGAACGCAGCACGGCACTGGCGTTGTGCGACTGATAGACATCTTCGAGCACTACAGTAATATGACGGGTACGATTGAGCGAAAGGCGGTCGAAGAGCATGCGCTTATTGTCGCTAAACAGCTGCGAGGCTGTATCGTAGAGTTGCTCTTTTTCTTGCAGCGAGAAATCATCGAAAAGATGCTGCTTACGGTCGTTAACCTCAGGCATAAGACAAAGATTTAATAAACCTCCAATAAAAATAGAGGAAAAAAGAAATGCAAAGGTACAACTTTTTTTTGCGGGCGAAAGCAACAAGTATCATTTTTACACCTTTTCCTAAAAAAAAATGTATCTTTGCAAATCAAATAACGCAAGATGAACCATATCACAGGTTTGATAATAACCCTCAACGAGGCACATAATATTACAGACTGCATACAGTCGTTGCAACAAATATGCGAGGAAATTATAGTGGTAGACTCCGGCAGTACCGACGATACAATACGGCTGGCACAGGAGAGCGGAGCCAAAGTCGTTTCGCAACATTATCTCGGCGACGGTCCGCAAAAAAACGTTGGCATAGCATACGCAAAAAACAAATGGGTGTTTAGTCTCGATGCAGACGAAAGGATAACACCAGAACTTGCAGCCATTATCAACGCACTGAATTTGGACAACACACCTTTCGAGGCCTTTGAGGTAAAACGTAAGAACTACATAGGCGAAAGATGGATAAAATGCTGCCACTGGTATCCAAACCCACTCATAAGGCTGTACAACACAGAACACACGCGCTATAGCGACAGCCGACAGCATGCACATGTGCCAAGCAAGAACAGCACCTTGCTCAACGGCGACATACTGCACTATTCCTACAATTCTATAGGCGAAATGTTTACCAAGCAGGCTCGTAGCTTTAGCTCACGAGGAGCGAAAATAATATACAAAAGTGGCAAAAGAGTTAATGCCTTTTCTCCAATACTGCACGGAGTAAACATGTTCAATCTCAACTATTTCTGTAGAGGAGGAATATTGGGTGGCATCGACGGGCTATCCATATCGTTAGCCATGGCAATGAACGCCTACCTCAAATATGCACGCGCACTCGAATACCAACGCGACGAAAGCGTAAGGCAAAAAGAGAATTTTGACGAAATCTGGTAATACAACATATACAACGATGATAATAGGATATGATGCCAAAAGGGCATTCAACAACAAGACCGGCTTGGGCAACTACAGCCGTATGATAATAAGCGGCACAGCAATGGCGTATCGCGACTGGTCGATAATACTCTACACGCCAACAGTCGACGAAGAGCTATCGGGCTATTTCAAAGGCATAGCCAACGTATCGTCGCGCCGTCCCTTAGGGCTATGGCGCTATTTACCAGCGCTATGGCGCAGCCGTGGCGAAAGCAAGGTGGTGAAGAACGACGATGTGGACATATTCCACGGACTGTCGCACGAGCTGCCTCACGGACTGCCCAAAGATGTGAAAAAAGTCGTAACCATGCACGACCTCGTAGCATGGCGCAATCCTGAATATTTCTCGAGCTACGATGCCAAGCAACACCGCAAGAAACAGATCTACGCCTGCAAAAAAGCAGATGTAATAGTAGCCATCAGCGAGCAGACCAAGAGAGACCTGATAGAGATAATGCATGTGCCAGAAGAAAAGATACGAGTGATATACCAGTCGTGCGACGACATATTCTGGTACCCAATAGAGCAGTACGACCTCGACGCCACACGTCGCAAATACAACCTGCCCGACAAATACCTCGTATGCGTGAGCACCATCGAACAGCGCAAGAACCAACTCGCCGTTGTCAAAGCCATGACAAAGACCCCCGACGACATCAACCTCATACTTGTAGGCCGCAAACGCGGACTCTATGGCGACGAGGTGTCGAAAGAGATAAAACGCATGGGACTTGGCCAACGCATAAAGATATTAGACGACGCCGACTTCGACGACTTTCCATACATCTACGCCAACAGCCAAGGTGCAATATACATGTCGCTCTTTGAGGGCTTTGGCATACCCATACTCGAAGCCATGTGCTGCGGAGTGCCAGTACTGACCTCCAACTGCTCGTCGATGCCCGAAGCCGGCGGCGACGCTGCCATATACGCCGACCCTACAAACATAGACGAGATAGCATCACAGATAGAACGCTTAGCACACGACAGCGCCACACGACAGCAGCTACTGTCAGCAGCCCCAGCCCAGATGTCGAAATTCACCCACGAGAAAATCATCACCGAGCTCCACGACCTATACTGCGAAATATTAGATGAATAGCGACGAATAACAATGAACAAAAAAAGCGACAAGTTGTATAACCTGTCGCTTTTTTTCCATTATCTATCGACTTTGCAAATGTACGCAAAAATATGATAACAGGTGTGCCGAAAAAACGGCACACCATCATCGTATTCTTGCCATCACTCATCCCCACCTAAAGTACTATTTTGCGAGGCTGACAGCCTTCTACCTGTATTATATACACACCGCGATGATTGACTGTAATAGTTTCGGATTGCTCACAGCTGTCTATCCTTTTTATCAATCTTCCAGTAACATCATATAAGCTTAGGTTTCTTCCTTCTATACCTGAAATAGCTATCTGACAGGCTCTTGTATGTATAAAATAGCCATTCTGTACATCTTCTATACCTTCGGTGCTACCATCGTCTATCTCAAATAGTGCTTGAAAATAAGCGTTGTCTGCTACTGTTACTGTTCGCACAGCGTGGCTGTCGCCATCACTCCACTTGACAAATCGATAACCGGGATAAGCTGTTGCAGAAAGCAGCACCTGCTCACCATAGCCATAAGTACCGCCACCAGAGGCACTTCCCATAGCGTAGTTGTTCGACACCACTGTCAGCACATACGGATTGGGGAGAAAGTTGGCTGTGTACGAGGCATTGCCTATCACCACCATCACCCTTGGGTTGGCACTACTGCCATCGCTCCACTGATTGAAATAATAATGTTCGTTGGCTGTAGCCCGTATAGTTATCTGCTCGCCGTTGTAGTAGTCGCCCCCACCCGACACCTTGCCTCTTACGGTGTCGTTGACAGTAACGCTGACCTCATATCGTTCATCTTCGGCAAAGAGTGCCGTGTATTCGGCATTAGCCACCACCTCAAGTAGTCGCGGGTTGCTGGTATTGCCATCGCTCCACTGCACAAAGTGGTAGTGTGTGGCTGGCGTAGCTGTCAGTGTAACTTTTTTCTGATAGAGATATAGCCCTCCACCATGCACACCGCCATAGAGACTATTGCTGCTATGCAGCGTTACTTGATACTGATTAGGAGCAAACGAAGCACTCAACGAAGTGTCGCATGTCAGCGTGAGACGACGCGGGTTGCTGGTGTCGCCATCGCTCCACTGCACAAAGTGATAGCCATAGCGCGGCGTAGCGCTGACATTGACATACGAAAGATATGCTGTGGTGTCGCCGCCTGATACAGTACCCATCGTTGTATCTCCGCTACTGACCGTGGCCATATAGATATTTGGAGCAAAAAGAGCAGTATATGTAGCATCGTCGGTTACTGTTACCCGACGCGGCGTAACGCCATTGCCGTCGCTCCACTGCACAAAGTGGTAGCCATAACATGGCGTAGCAGATATATATACAGCAGCATTATAAACATATCTGCCGGCACCTGCCACATTGCCCATGGCATTATCTTGTGGTCGCACCCAGAGATGATGAGTATCGATAGCGAAGAGAGCTGTAAAGACAGAGTCGGACAGCACCGTTATTGTGCGTGGGTTATCCTCGTTGCCATCGTTCCAACGTACAAAATGATAATGAGGCTCAGCAATAGCTTGCAGTCCCACCTGATAGGTATAGGTGTATGTGCCGCTACCCGTAGCATCGCCTTGCACAAGGTTGCTGCTGCGTGAGATAATCTCATAACGGTTGTAGTCGAACTGTGCCTCTATGGCGATGTCGTTCTCTATGGTGAAGTAGCGCGGGTTACTGGTGTTGCTGTCGCTCCATTGAGCAAAATGAAAGCCATAGTTGGGTGTAGCCGTCAGCGAAACATAGCTGTTGTAGCTATATACGCCGCCACCTTCTACACTACCCTGCGAGGCATTGCGCGATGTAGCAGACACCGTGTAGCTGTTGATGGCAAACTGAGCCATAAAAGTGGCATTGCGCGACACGGTGATAGTACGCGGATTTTCGGTATTGCCATCGCTCCATTGTGCAAAATGGTAGCCGTATGCAGGCATTGCCTCCACACTCACGCGACTGCCGTAAGCATAGCTGCCACCACCCGAGGCAGTGCCCAAGGCTGGCGTGCTGCTCTCTGTGGAAATAGTGTAAGTGTTGATGGCAAATAAGGCTGTATAGTTGCCCGTACCGGTTACCGTTACAGTACGTGGATTGTCGGTATTGCCATCGCTCCACTGCATAAAATGATAGCCATAGGCAGCACTTGCCGAGAGAGTTACGTCGCTACCGTATTTATAAGTTCCAGCACCGTAGACACTGCCCATGGCAGGGTCGTTGGCCGTGGCGCTGACGGCATAGTCGTTGGCAGCAAACTGAGCCACAAACGATGTATCGGTAGTAACAGTAAAAAGGCGTGGATTATTAGTATTGCCATCGTTCCACTGCACGAAATGATAGCCAAGGCTGGCGTTGGCAGTTACAGCGGCTGCACTAAGGTAGTTGTAGTTGCCACTGCCCGACACCGAGCCCATAGCGCTATTGTTACTATTGGCAGAGACTACATAGATATTGACGGCAAAGTTGGCACGAAACACACTATCCTGGCTCACGTCCACGGTGCGTGGGTTTTGCGGATCGCCGTCGTCCCACAAGGTGAAATGATAGCCATAATGCGGCGTAGCGGACACCACCACCTTGTTCTTATAATAGAACACGCCACCACCGCTAACAGTACCCATCTCGGGATTATTGTTGCCTACAGCAATGCTGCTGACATTAGAGAGAAAGATAGCCGTGTAATGAGCATCCTCTATGGCAGAGAGATAGCGAGGGTTTTGCGTGCTTCCGTCGCTCCACCGCTGAAAATGGTAGTCGGGATTAGATGTTGCGACAAGAGTTACAGGGCTCTTATAGCTATATGTACCACTACCCGAAGTGCTGCCCATAGTGGGGTCGTTGCAGTCTACGACGATATACGACTGATTGGGGACAAACTGCGCCTCGAAGCTGCTGTCGCTTATCATACTCACCAGCCTTGGATTGGAAGCGTTGCCATCGTTCCACTGATGAAAATGGTAGCCCTCATGCGGAGTGGCGTGGATCAAGGCGTCGTAGTTGTCGCATGTAGGTTCTTGTGTAACAGTGGCGACGCCCATCACCTCATTGCTGCTTGTAGCCGTGAGAGCAAAGGGGGCGCCCTCGCGCATATTGCTGAAATTCTCCCAATAGTTGGTGATGTAGTACCGCAACATCGACCCGCATGGCACGACGACGGGTGTCGTGGTAGTAGCAGTGGCAAAGCTCGTAGCAGAGATAGTAGGCGGCGCGGCGGCAAGCATCCTGATCTGAGTGATGGATGCACAGCCATCGAAGACATGTTCGCCTATCGAGGTAATGGTGGCAGGAAAAAGCAGGTCGCCACCTACGTTGCTACAATTCTGAAAAGCATTGTTGCCTATGGTAGCGAGGCTGTTAGGCAAGGCAGGCATCAGCATAGTAGAGCAATTCTTAAAAGCACCTTCGCCGATGGTAACGAGAGTAGAGGGAAGCACCGGTGTCTTAAGACGCGTACATCCGGCAAAAGCATTAGAGCCTATGCTCGCTACGCCACCAAGCTCAATATCAGCAAGGCGAAAACAGTCGGCAAAGGCACTGGCGCCATACGATGCGTTGCGAGCCTTGACATGCACCTTCACCAGTCGGTCGCAGTTAGCAAAAGCATTGTCAGCTATAGAGAGAGACGAAGCGTTGTGAAAATCCGCCACCACTATGCTGTCGCAGTCATAAAAAGCATTTGCCCCTATACTTTTCACACTTTCAGGGATATGCAGCGTGTCACAGTACCTGTCCCAATTCTTGAAGATGCCGTTAGGGATAGCGTTTACCGAGTCTCCGATATGCAGTTTTGCGAACGTTGGAAGAAACGTATAAGAGCCGTCATACTGCAGGTCTTTAGCGTTGTAGTCAACAACATCCACCACACAGTTGGCAAAAACATTCTGCCCAATAGATGTACACGATGAGCCAATATACAGCGAGTCGATACCGCTACAGCCGTTGAAAGCATTAGCACCAATGAATGTTGTAACATCAGGAATACGAAGCGTTCTTATGCTTCTACAATTTTGAAAAGCGTAATCACCAATACTTTGTAACGATGAACCTAAATGCAATGAGTCGATACTACTACAGCCATAAAAAGCATAATTGCCTATGGATGCTGTTGCGTTAGGAATTAGAAGCGTTCTTATGCCACTACAATTTTGAAAAGCATAATCACCGATACTTTGCAATGAAGAACCTAAATACAATGAATCAATTCTGCTACAGCCAGCAAAAGCATAATTGCCTATGGATGCTGTTGCATCGGGGATTCGAAGTATTCCTTTTATGCCAGTACAATTTTGAAAAGCGTAATCACCAATATTTTGTAACGATGAACTTAAATGCAATGAGTCGATACCACTACTGCCAGAAAAAGCTTTGGCAGGAAGTATCTGCACAGAGTCACCAATCACTATTTTTTTTAATGAAATAGAAGAAAAAGCTTTATTGCAATTCTTGGCATTATACTCAAGATACTTTACGCCACTACAACCACCAAAAGCGTAATCACCAATATTTTGTACCGAAGAACCCAAATACAGAGAGTCGACACCGCTACAGCCATAAAAAGCGTTATCAGGAAGTATCTGCACAGAGTCACCAATCACTAATTTTTTTAATGAGAGGATATAAAATCCATAAGCTGAGCTATAATAACGTGCACAATTCTTAGCATTATACTCAAGATACTTTATGCCACCACATCCATAAAAAGCATAATTGCCAATAGTTTGCAATGAAGAACCCAAATACAATGAATCAATACCGCTACAGGCATAAAAAGCATAATTGCCTATGGATGTTGTCGCATCGGGGATCCGAAGCGTTCCCTTTATACCGCTACAACCAGAAAAAGCATAATTGCCAATAGTTTGCAATGATACTGGTAGATACAAAGAATCTATACCGCTACATCCAGCAAAAGCATAATTACCTATGGATGCTGTTGCGTCTGGAATACGAAGCATTCCTTTTATGCCAGTACAATATTGAAAAGCGTAATCACCAATAGTTTGCAATGATACTGGTAGATACAAAGAATCTATACCGCCACAGCCAGCAAAAACCGAACCTCCTATATCTGTTACCGCATCAGGAATCCGTAACGTTCCTTTTATACCACTACATTTATAAAAAGCAGAACCACCGATACTTTGCAACGAAGAACCCAAATACAATGAATCGATACTGCTACAGCCATAAAAAGCATTAGCAGGAAGTATCCGCACAGAGTCCCCAATCACCAATTTCTTTACTGCAAGGTCAGAAAATCCATAAATTTTATTTACTGTATTTACTGTAAAACAATATGCCGCACAATTCTTGGCATTATACTCAAGATACTTTATGCCACCACATCCATAAAAAGCATAATTGCCAATAGTTCGTAAAGAATTGCCCAAATACAAAGAGTCGATACCGTTGCAGCCAGAAAAGGCATAATTACCTATGGATGTTGTTGCGTTAGGAATTAGAAGCGTTCTTATGCCTATACAATTTTGAAAAGCACCATCACCGATACTTTGCAACGAAGAACCCAAATACAATGAATCGATACTGCTACAGCCATAAAAAGCATAATTACCTATAGATGTTATTGCATCGGGGATTCGAAGTGTTCCCTTTATACCGCTACAACCAGAAAAAGCATAATTGCCAATAGTTTGCAATGATACTGGTAGATACAAAGAATCTATACCGCTACATCCAGAAAAAGCATAATTGCCTATGGATGTTATTGCATCGGGGATTCGAAGTATTCCTTTTATGCCACTACAGCCCGAAAAAGCATAACCACCTATGGATGTTATTGCATCTGGAATTTTAATCACTCCTTCTATTTCACTACAATATTGAAAAGCATAATTACCTATACGTACAACTCGATACCATTTTTCATTATACTGAACAGAATCTGGCAAAATAACATTTCCCGAAACATAATACTTATTACTACCAGGATTTTGTAGATACCATGTTACCTCACAAGTACTATCTGTCAACACATTAAAATATAAGCTTTGTCCACTTGGAATACTTGCAGAAAATCTCTGCGCCATAATATCCAAAGTACAAAGTGTACATAATATCAATAATAAGATATCTCTAATTAAC
>JAZRVD010000026.1:0-14207 GCA_045598945.1 Bacteroidales bacterium
GTAGACATAGGAGGAGGCACGACCGATATAGCAATCTTTTACGACGACAGCGTGCGTTATACATCTGTAACGCCTGCTGCTGGCGACATGATAACCAGCGACATACGCAAGGCATGCAACATAATGCCAGAGCAAGCAGAAATGCTAAAGAAGCGCTTTGGCTCATGTTTGCCCAACAATGTAAAGGACAACGTAATAGTATCTATACCCTTTACACACGGGAGGCCCTCGCGCGAGGTAAACCTTCGTACACTTGCCGAGATAATACAGACGCGCGTACACATGATACTCGACATAATAAAATACGAGATAGAGGTGTCGAGCTATGGCAACGCCCTGATGAACGGCATAACGCTAACCGGAGGCGGGGCATGTCTAAACAACATAAAAGAATATACCGAGCTATGCACAAGCCTACACTGCCACATAGGGACAGCCGACATACACCTTGAGCCATTAAAAGACACCGACGAAGAGCGCAAGAAAATAGAAGAATACAAAAACCCGATGTATGCCACGAGCATAGGCTTGGTGCTATATGGTTTGGAAAAAGAAGCAGAGGCGACAATGCTCCAAACCGACGAGGCTGAGGAGACAGAAGAAGAGACAGCGCCAGAGCCGACGGAGCCGATAGGCATCAACAATCCGCCAATAGAAGAACGCAACGAAGAAAACAGCACCAACAAAAAGAAGAAAAGACGTTCCATAAGCGAGATTGTCAGCAACTGGATAGGCAATATGCTCGAAGAATAGCCCACCCCCACGACAAGCACAAATACATTAAGAAATAAACTAAAGCACAAATATATGACAAGTATTATCAACAGTAATCAAGAAGAACTTGAGAAGACAAACGAAATGACAACAGAGCTACGCTTTGTCGACGACACTCAAGAAGAATCTATCATAAAAGTGATCGGCGTAGGAGGCGGTGGCAGCAATGCCGTCAACCACATGTACAAAGCCGGTATAAAAGGTGTAGACTTTTATGTGTGCAACACCGACAAACAGGCGCTCAACACCAGTCCAATAAAAAACAAGATACGGTTGGGCGAACAAGGAGCCGGAGGCAAGCCCGAAGTGGCACGCAAAGCAGCCATAGAGCATAGCGACAGCATAACAGAAGTATTCAGCGAAAACACCCGCATGGTGTTTTTGACAGCATGCCTTGGTGGCGGCACCGGCACAGGAGCCTCGCCAGTCATAGCCGAGACCATCAAAAAGATAAAAATCAACGACCCGGACATCGAGAACATCCTCGTAATAGCCGTGATGACACTGCCATTCTCCTTTGAAGGCAAGAGAAAGAGACAGATAGCCATGGACTGCATACACGAGGTAAACAAGATAGCCGACTCAGTCATAGTCATCAACAACGACAAGTTACGCACACTTGGCAACTTAGCCCTGCCCAAAGCATTTGCCCTTGCCGATGACATATTGCTGACAGCTACCAAGAGTATAGCAGAGCTGATAACCTGCAACCTGTACGTCAATATAGACTTTCGCGACGTACACAGTGTGATGCAAAAAAGCGGAACAGCACTGATGGGTTCTGCCATGTGTGATGGAGAAGACCGGGCCACAAAAGCCATAGAGGCCGCAGCCTCATCGGTACTTCTCGACGACCAAGACATACGAGGTGCAAAAGGTTGCTTGGTAAGCATCACATATTCGGAGGACTCCCCAATAACGATGGACGAGTTTGACACCCTTACAGAATTCGTACAAAACAACATAGCCAACGAGGACGAATGCAACCTTATATGGGGTACAGGCTTCGACAACAGCCTTGAAGGCAATCTAAAAGTGTCGCTCATCGTTACAGGCTTTAAGAGCGTCTACGACCAATATTGCAGTCCAGAGGTAAAAAAGGCATCAGGAATAGAGAATCAAGAGATACATGTACCATTGAACGAAGAGCCCAAAGCAGCACCTACACCCAAACCAACTGAAAACATTTTTGCTCCAAAAGACAAAACCAACGACCCAAGACTTCAATTTGAGACACGCATAGAAGAACCGGTGCAGGCTGCCAACACATCGACTATTGCTCAAAACGCATTTGCCTATCAAAACGGCAACGAACAGCATAGTCAATATACCACCTTCGAAACCACAACAAACAATCATGCCACACAAAATATAGACTATCCACAACCCACCCAGCAGAACAGTCCAACGGCAAACAACATAAGTGCAGAAGAATGGCAGACACCTGCAAACAGTTTTCAGCAGCCGGTACAGCAGCCTATCGGATATCAGCAGCCGGTGCAACAGCCTGTTGGGTATCAGCAGCCAGCACAGCAGCCTTTCGGGTATCAGCAAAATCAGCAGAGTGCAACAAACAGTCCGGCATATACGCAAACAGCAGCCCAGCAAAGCCAACCTCACACAGAGGCACCTATCGTAACAGAAACCATAGCAAACCGACAGGCAGAACAGACTATAACAACAACGTTAGAATCGCCATCGCCTATAAACTACAATAATTTTACAATTAGCGAAAACACCAAGACAGAGCCTACTACCATCGAGGGGACCAACATTGTGATAGACATCGACGGCAATCAGATAAACGCCACCAAGACAGAGGTTAGCAAAGAAGACAGCACTAAGATATATCATTTGGATGATAGTGCAACAACAGCAACCCCCGAACAGGCAAAGCGAATAAATCCAGAGCCAATACAAGTTATCCCACACACTCACGGCTATCAAGGAATAGACAGCGGCAACATGGCAGAAATCAACGAGATGGAGCAACAAAAAAATCACACCATGTGGCAAGGAAGAATTAAAACGCTGATAGACACGCTGAGAACAGATCCTAATGGAGTACAAAATGTAACAAACATGACCATCGAGCAGATGCGCAAATGCGAGCTGTATAGCACAACACACAGTAGCGAAAGCGAGATGAGCGACAACATAGTAGACTCCAACGGCAGATTGACCGAAAATCACAAGGTGTACTGCAACATCGATTAAAACTCGAAAAAATATATCAATGCTTTAGTTTATATGCAAAGCGAGATGTCCAGAAATGGCGTCTCGCTTTTGCTACAGAATAGTGTCCTAAATATTTTTGAATAAAAAAGGAGTTGGGGTTGCAAAGGGAAAGGATTTTACCTTTGCAGAGGAAAAAGCAAAACTCCCATGGCAAAGATGGAAATAGAGAAAATAGAGGGGAATAGAGAGAATAGATTGCGATAGAGGGAATAGAGAAGAGTAGAATTGAATAGAATTGAATTGAGGGGAAAAAATACAGATGCGGCATGGCACGACACCACAGCGATGGAAAAAAAACAATTATAGGTTGATGCAAGATACATATAGCCGCAAGATACATTTATAAGTAAAATCATTAGGTAACAAAGTCCTAAATAAAGCATATACAATATCTATTGCGATTTTTTTTATATATTTGCAAAAAAATTCTACACACTTACAACAAGTATAACAATAACAAAGAGAAAGAATTATTGACACAAACCATACAAGAGCATCGTTTACAAAAAAAAACACATCTGCTCGGCAAAGACTTAAATAAATAAAAACTGAAAGTCGCTAACAAAAACAACATTCCAAAAGACAATACAACAAAAAAAAACCAAACATTGGGAAATAATACAACAAAAAAAATCAAACATGAAGAAACTAATCTTAATGCTATCGATGGCTATGCTACTAATGACAGCATGCACCAAAGACGACGACCTTGAACAGCAAGGGGGCAAAAGATACGACAGTATTACAAGAATAACCCCACACCTCTTCTCGGTATCAGACACAACACAGGTAACCTTTTCTAAAGGCAACCTACAGTACAACGCATCTTCCGACACATGGCGTTTTGCAGAACACCAATGGGAGTACATAGGTGACGACAACACCAATATCGGCAAAGACGAATATACAGGCTGGATAGACCTATTCTGCTGGGGGACAGGCGATGAGCCCACCAAGCACACGACAGAAACCGCAGACTACACCACCTTCAACGACTGGGGTGAGAACCTCAAACTAATAGATATGCTTGGCGAGAACTGGCGTACACTAAACAAAGACGAGTGGTACTACCTTATAAATAATCGCGAAGGTAAATGTGGACTCGCTACAGTGTGCAATATAAAAGGCATAGTGTTGCTACCTGACGAATGGACATGTCCAAGTGGTTTAAGCTTTGTCGCCGACTACGGCAAATCCACTAAAATTACTTCACCAACCGTAATTGTAGGTCCAAGAGTTATGCCAGGAACAAACTACAGGATAGTTTGGACGATTTCGAATAATTATAACGAAGAGCAATGGGCAAGAATGGAGGACAATGGCGCAATCTTCTTACCAGCAGCCGGTCGCCTCGAAAATAGCAACACCCAGAAAGTTGGCGATAATGGCCACTATTGGTCGTCAACAACATATAACACTGACAATGCATTCGACGTCTACTACACTTTGGGCGAGATGCACGCAAACGACAATAAATCTCGTTCCAACGGTCTCAGTGTACGTTTAGTGCGACAAAACGTGCCACAAAGTCAAAGTTCGTTTGAATAAGCCCAATTTACGGACTGACACTAATAGCACAGAGGCAATGATGAGAGCTGTTGATATTCTATCAGCTGATGAACGAGGATACTTTTGATCTTTGCCTCAACAAGTTCAGCAGCCTTCGGCACAGTGCGAAAAAAAGCTTATATTGCACCATTGCCACCTTGTTCTAAAAGCTATAGGGCTTTCAGTCCGTGCCATGAAGAATAGCTCAATGACGCTCTAACAAGCGATTAGAGATACACAAAAAAGCCTTCTCTGCGAAAGAGAAGGCTTTTTGTGTATTTAGCAAGTGCCTCTTTGTTTAGAGGACGTGGACGGCTTCGATGAGGGTCTTGCCAAGCTCGATAGCCTCTTCGTTTTGAGGAATAAGGTTGTGATGACGAGCAGGGAGGGACTTTTCGAGACCTTTGTGGATGAACTCGGAGCCGACGATAGGTTTGAGTTTGAGGAAGCCGCCGAGGACCACCATGTTGAAGACCTTGGAGATACCCATCTCTTGAGCCTTGTCGGTAGCGGCGATCTTATAGATATTGATATCCTTGCGCGTAGGCTCGCGGGTGATGCCATTAGGGTCGTAGATGAGGTAGCCGCCTGGCTTTACGCTCTTCTCGAACTTGTCGAGGCTCTGCTGGTTGAGGACGATAGCGGTGTCGAACTTGCTGATGATAGGAGAGCAGACGCGCTCGTCGCTGATGATAACTGATACATTGGCTGTGCCGCCACGCTGCTCAGGGCCGTAAGAAGGCATCCAGCAGACTTCTTTATTTTCCATTACGCCAGAGTAGGCCAGGATCTTGCCCATGGAGAGGACGCCCTGTCCACCGAAGCCGGCGATGATAATTTCTTCTGTCATAGTAAAGAATACTTAACGATTAACAATTAAAAATGTGTACCGCACAGGGGTTACTTATTTCTTAACGAGTTCGCCGTCGACTTTGATATCGCCGAGAGGATATTTGGCGAACATGTTTTCTTCCATCCACTTGTTAGCTTGAACAGGAGTCATCTTCCAACCGGAGTTGCAGCTGGAGACTATTTCGACGAAGCTGACGCCCTTGTTTAACTTCTGGTTTTCAAAAGCCTTGCGGATAGCGGCCTTGGCGGCGCGGACGTTAGCGGCTTTGTGAACACTTTGGCGGGTTACATAGTATGTACCAGGGAGCTGTGCGAGGATGTCGGTAACCTGGAAAGGCCAGCCGTTGAGTTTTTGGTCGCGGCCATAAGGGGTGGTGGCTGTCTTCATGCCAAGAAGTGTGGTAGGAGCCATCTGGCCGCCCGTCATACCGTAGATACCGTTGTTGATGAAAATCATGGTGATATTCTCGCCACGGTTGCAGGCATGAATGGTTTCGGCGGTACCGATAGCGGCGAGGTCGCCATCGCCCTGATAAGTGAATACGTAATGTTCAGGGTTGAGACGCTTGATAGCTGTAGCCACAGCAGGAGCGCGGCCGTGAGCAGCCTCTACAAAATCGACGTCGAAGTAGTTGTAAGCCAACACGGAGCATCCGACAGGAGAGATGCCGATGGTACTATCTTGGATGCCGAGTTCGTCGATAACTTCGGCAATGATGCGATGAGCAGTGCCGTGGCCGCAGCCTGGGCAGTAGTGCATAGTGGCATCGGTGAGAACTTTGGTCTTTGTATAAACCAGGTTTTCAGGTTTTACTATATCGTTGTTTGCCATAATATTATTCAGATTAAGAATTTGAGAATAAGATTTAATATTGTAACTATATTCTGCAAATTATTTTACGATTTTCTCTTCCATAGCCTCGAGGACCTCTTCAGGAGTAGGTATCATGCCACCAAAACGGCCGAAGTGTTCGACAGGGATCTTACATTCGACAGCGAGCTTGACATCTTCGATCATCTGGCCGGCGCTCATTTCAACGCAGAGCATGCCTTTAGCTGTCTTAGAGACTTCTTTGAGTTTCTGTGTTGGGAATGGGAAGAGGGTGATAAGACGGATAAGACCAAGTTTAAGACCTTTAGCTCTACCAATCTCCATAGCCTTCATGGCGATACGGGCAGAAGTGCCGTAGGCGACAAAGACGTAGTCGGCGTCTTCGCAGTTGATAGCCTCGTATTTAACTTCGTTGGCTTCCATCTCGCGATATTTGGCCTGAAGCTTGAGGTTGAACTGCTCTTGACGAGCGGACTCGAGTTCGAGAGAGGTAACGATGTTATGACCGCGGGAAGCAGGCTTGCCCCAAGCAGCCCAAGGAGCATTTTTCTTGCGTTCTTCTTCAGTCCAACGAGGGATAGCGTCGCGAGTATAGCATTTTTCCATGCACTGGCCAATAGCGCCGTCGGTGAGGATCAACACAGGGATACGATATTTGAAGGCGATATCCCAAGCATCGAAGACGAAGTCGTACATTTCCTGAACGCTTGCAGGAGCAATGGTATAGAGTTGATAGTCGCCATGACCGCCACCTTTAACGCTCTGGAAATAGTCGCTCTGAGCTGGCTGGATAGTGCCAAGACCAGGGCCGCCGCGCATAGCGTTCATGATAACGCAAGGGATTTCAGCGCCGGCGAGGTAGGTTATACCTTCCTGCATAAGAGAGATTCCGGGTGAGGAAGAGGTGGTAGCGACTTTCTTACCAGTAGCAGCGCCGCCGTAGACCATGTTGATAGAAGCCAACTCGCTTTCAGCCTGTAAGACAACCATACCAGAGGTCTGCCAAGGCATCTGAGCCATAAGGGTTTCCATAACTTCCGACTGAGGGGTGATAGGATAGCCGAAGTAGCCATCGGCACCGCTGGCAATCAACGCATGGGCAATAGCCTCATTGCCCTTCATAAGTTTCAGTTCTTTTGCCATATTATCTGTTTTTTTCTTGTTTAACATTTTACCTTGTAAACGGAGATCACGCCATCTGGGCAGACCATAGCACAACTTGCGCAGCCAATGCAGCCTTCACCCACTGGCTCGCTGTAGTTGTAGCCTTTACCGTTAACCTTTTTCGAGATCTCGATAACGTGCATAGGGCACGCCTCAACGCATACGCCGCAGCCTTTGCAGCGTTCAGTCTCGACAACAATTTGTCCTTTAAATGCCATAATAAAAAAGAATTTTATGTTAATTTATATAATTGTCTTAAAAGTATGTATGCCTTGCCATCAAAAAGAAGAGCGGACGTCATCAAACGTATAACTTTCATTCATTATATTTTGATGTCGTTTAGAAGAAATATAGGACGCAAAAAACTAATGTTCCAACGAAATGCAAAGGTAACGTTATTTTTTTGATTTGCCAAAAAAAGGTAACGATATTTTTTTGATTTTATAGAAATGCAATAAAAAATGTTTTAGTGTTACAAAAAAATAGTACTTTTGCAAATCGAATTGGATAGCAAAAAACATATAAAGCCAAAGAAATAAACTTTTATAAAACGTATCTGTTATGAAGAAACTGTTTTTATTAGCCCTTTGCACCATCTTTGCCATGGGTTTTGCAATGGCACAGGACACCCCCGCACAACAGCAGGAAAACATTGATGGTCCGAAGATTGTCTTCACCTCTCTTGAGCACAACTACGGCACAATACAGAAGGGTGCTGACGGCAACTGCGAGTTTGAGTTCACCAACGCAGGCAACGAGCCATTGATACTCTCAAATGTACGCGCCTCTTGCGGATGCACCACGCCATCATGGACACAGAAGCCAGTGATGCCGGGGCAGAAAGGCTCTATCAAGGTGCGTTACAACACCAACAACGTAGGCGGTTTCAACAAGACCGTTACAGTGCAGAGCAATGCCGTAGACAATCCACGCGTTGTGTTGAAGATAAAAGGCAATGTTGTTGCTCCCGAGAACAATGAACAGCACTAAGCCTTTGATATAAGGAAAATCATGGTGCCATCGGTGGCCCTTGCTGCCGATGGCATTATCATTATTTATTAATAGCAGAACCTACGGTCTGCTTTTTGTCATTTACACAAATTTATTAAATCAATAACATGCCACAAATTTCAAAAAAAGGCTACGAACTGCCACAGTCCGCAATCCGCAAGCTTGTGCCATTCTCTGATGAGGCAAAATCACGCGGAGTACATGTCTATCACCTCAACATCGGCCAGCCCGACATCGAGACCCCCAAAGGAGCCTTGAACACCTTGTCCAACACCGAAGTAAAGGTTCTCGCCTACAGCCACAGTGCCGGCAACCTTTCCTACCGCAAGAAGCTGTGCGAATACTACGAGCGTCACGACATACACATCACGCCAGAGCAGATAATCGTTACCACTGGCGGCAGCGAGGCCTTGCAGTTTGCCTTTACCGTATGCTTGAATCCAGGCGACGAGATACTGATTCCAGAGCCCTACTACACCAACTACAACACGTTTGCCAAGTTGTGCGACGCCACCATCAAGACAATACCCAGCGACATAAAGAGCGGTTTCGCCCTGCCACCCATCGAGGAGTTTGAAAAGGCCATCACGCCAAAGACCCGTGCAATAATGATCTGCAACCCCAACAACCCAACGGGCTACCTCTACACCAAAGAGGAGTTGCTGAAAGTTGCCGAGATAGTAAAGAAGCACGACCTCTTCCTGTTTGCCGACGAGGTATACCGCGAGTTCTGCTACGACGGCAACGAGCATTTCAGCGTCATGCAGCTTGAAGGCTTGGAGAAGAACGTTGTGCTGTTCGACTCAGTGTCGAAGCGTTACAGTGCATGCGGTGCCCGTATAGGCTGCATGATAACCAAAAACGAAGAGGTGTACAGCATAGCCATGCGTCTTGCCCAGGCACGCCTCTCTCCCCCAAGCTTTGGTCAGATTTTTGGCGAGGCCGCCGTCGACACCCCACAAGAGTATTTCGACGCTGTAGCAAAAGAGTATGTAGCACGCCGCAACGTTATCGTTGAGGGCATCAACAAGATACCCGGCTGCTTCTGCCCCAACCCCAAGGGTGCATTCTACACCGTGGTAGAGTTGCCTGTTGACGACAGCGACAAGTTCTGCAAATGGTTGCTCACCGACTTCAACTACAACAACGAGACCGTGATGATGGCACCTGCCACCGGTTTCTATGTCAATCCCGAAGACGGACGCCGTCAGGCTCGTATAACCTACTGCCTTTGCATAGAGGATCTGAAACATGCAGTAAAATGTCTTGAAGAGGCATTGAAGGTATATCCAGGCCGCATCTAATTGACAAAACATAATTCAACGCAGAGTTTGTTGTTGCACCGAGTGTGCTTGCGAACTCTGCGTTTTTTTTTAGAATGGGGGTGAGGACGGAAATAACGGAAGTAACGAAAGTAACGGAAATAACGGGAATAACGGAAATAACGGGAATAACGAAAATAACGGAAATAACGGAAATAACGGAAATAACGAAAGTAACGAAAAACTTTCAGAAAACAATTAACAACACATCACTATGACGAGCGAGGAGAAACGCCAACAGGTTATAGATGCCTGCATAGCACACCATCAGCACATAGCCGATGTTGCAAAGCAAGAGATGGACTCGGCACAACAGCAGAGCAACGACTACGGTGCCAATGTAGACCGCTACGACGCATACCGCACCAAGCTGATGCGCCAGCGCGACATGTATGCCAAGCAGTATTCCAACGCATTAGCGGCGATACGAGTACTTGGCGACTTGAAGCGACAAGCCATCACTGCCACTGTGCAGCATGGGTCGATAGTGATAACGCCTGCCATGTCGTTTTTCCTAAGCATAGGGGCAGGCAAGTTTATGGTAGGCGACAAAGCATTTTACGCCGTCAGTGCCCAGACACCCATCTATCTTGCCCTGAAAGGCAAGGAGGTTGGCGACAGCGTGATAATAAATGGAAAAGGCATCGCCATACAAGAGATATATTAGCGATGCCTTGTGGCGTATTATTCCAGACGCATGGCGAAGCCACCGCCTGGAGCCATGTGTATATTAACCACAAGCGACGTGTCGCCGCTCATCTTGATTTGTGAGAAGTCGGAAGCGCGCCTGTCGGCATTGATGCCATCGGTAAACAGAACAATAGAACAGTCCTTGTTGTTGAGGTTGAGGGAAGAGAGCTGAACGTCAATATCGCGTGGTTGCCAGTTGTTGATACCGCCGATATACCATACGTCGCCCTTGCGGCGAGCTGTAACGACATATTCGCCGATAGTGCCTTGCAGGACTACTGTCTCGTCCCACACGGTGGGTATAGAGGCTATGAAGCGAGTGCAAGCCTCCTCGCGACGGTAGTTAGTAGGCGAGTCGCAGAGCATGCAGAGCGGCGAAGAGAATACCATATACATGCCAAGCTGATGGCAGCGCGTGCCTTGGCTCATAGGCTCGGTAAAGCAGGGGTAGTAGTTGCGGCGCGTAGCGTTGCGCATAGCGCCCTGAGTGTAGTCCATAGGGCCGGAGAGCTGACGGATAAAAGGGAGCTGTACATCGTATAGCACCTGGTCGCGGTCCTTGCCGCACCACTTCATCTGCTCGAGACCCGACACGCCTTCGAAATTCAGCACGTTAGGATAAGTGCGACTGAGACCCGCAGGCTTGAAAGCGCCATGGAAGTCGACCAACAGATGATACTTGGCACAGCATGCGGCGGCACGATAGTAGAAATCAGCCATAAGCTGGTCGTCGCGGTCCATAAAGTCAATCTTGAAGCCCTTGACACCCATCTCGGCGTAGTGCTGGCACACATGCTCCATGTCGCGTTCAAAGGCATAAAAGCCAGCCCATAGGATGATGCCCACGCCTTTTTTAGCAGCGTAGTCCACCAGCATCTTGATGTCAATCTCTGGCACCACCTGCATAAGGTCGGCAGTGTTGAGGACCGTCCAGCCCTCATCGAGAATGACATACTCTATGCCGTAATCGGCGGCGAAGTCGATATAATGGATATAGGTGTCGTTGTTGATGCCAGCACGGAAATCGACCTGCTCTATATTCCAGTCGTTCCACCAGTCCCAAGCCACCTTGCCTGGCTTAATCCAATCGATATTGTCGACCCTGCAAGGAGCGCCGAGCAGATAGCTCATATTGTTTTCGGCGAGGTGTTTGTCGCTGTCGGCAATCATCAGCATGCGCCATGGCAACGTGCGTTTGCCATATATGCGAGCAATACAGTCGAGACGGCTGTCTATTTCCAGTTGCAGGTTGCGATAGCCGCCTTGATGAGTAGCATTGGGATATTGAGCGAAGACGGCATGCAAGCCCTTGCCATTGTTAACGAGGTACATGCCGGGGTAGTTTTCGAGATGGCTCTCGGAGATAGCGAAACGGACGCCCTCATCGGCATAGCCCGCAATAGGCAGAAACGAGAGCCTGCGGCTGTCGAGTTGCGAGACAGGCAAAGTGGTATAGATATTCTCGAAGGAATTGATAAACTGCATCTCAGGGCGAGTGGAGTCGAAATCCAAGACGTATGGCGTGGAGAGCGTATAGTCTTTTGCAAAATTGTATTCCACCACCTCGTTTTTGATGTCGAAGCTCTTGTCGCTGTCGACAACAAAGCGATAAGCCACGCCTTCGTCGTAGGCACGGAAAACAATGCTAAACCCCTCTTTATACTTCATTGCAAGCTCGTTGAAATGGTCGCGCATAGAGGATTGATGGGTAAAGGGCGAAGCGACAAGATAGTCGCGCGAGGAGCGCTTGACATCTGGCAGCGAGCAGCCCCTACCCCACACCACGTTGTCGGTGCGAAGGATAGCTATAGGCGAGTTCAAGAGCAGCGGCTTGGCATTGTAGTCGACGCTATAAGAGATTTCATCGCCAACATTTATCGTCGCCACTATCTTGCCGTTGGGCGAAGCCAGCGTGTACGACTTGACCTTAGCTGCAATACTCGACAGGCATAAGGCAAAAGAGAGAAAAAATAAGAAACGTTTCATTGTATAATAGAAATATCAGGTTTAAGGATACCGTTATCGTCGAAGAGGTCGCAGATATCGCTTTCTGTAAGATGATGAGCCATGAGACCGGCACGGCAGGCGGCCTGTGCATTGACGGCAATGTCGTCGACAAAGAGAGTCTCGTCGGCGACGAGGTTGTTGGCTTTCAAGATATACTGGAAGCCCTCAACAGATGGTTTCTTGGTATGGAGGAAATGAGAAAAATACGCCTTTTCAAAACATACATCGAAGATGTTGAAACCGTACTCAGCACATAGTTCGCGCATAAAGTAGGTATAGCAAATCTCGTTGGTATTGCTGAAAAGGAATGTGCGGTAGGTAGGACGGTAGCGAGGCAAGTAGATATTGTTGTCGAGGATAGCCAAGCCGCGCAGCTTCATCAGCAGCTGCACACGCCGACGCGGCACGCCAATCATCACAGCATTGATAGCCCAGTCTATCTGCTCGTCGGAAAGATTGACACGCGCCTTGCGGCGGATATAGCTGCGGAAGTCCGGCACCGACATCTTGCCCACCTCCAAGAGGTTCATCTCCTCGGTCTGCGCCATCTTGGAATAGAAAGCCGCCATAGTAGAGGCGCCAAGCTGCAAAAATGCGTCGTTGACATTCTCGTATCTTACATCATAGATGACGCCGCCAAAGTCGAAAATAATATTTTTTATCATCAACAGAAGTTTAAGAAAAAGAGTGGTTGACAAAAAAGAGTCAGCCACTCTATTATCTAAGAATAGGGATAGTTTAGAAGAGGTTGTCGAGCACCTTGTCGTCGACAAGGTTTGGCATAGTAACCTTGAGGTCGGGGTTGAGGTCCATGGCGCGCTGTATGGCAAATCTTGCGCCCTCGTTGCGAGCCCAGCTGCGGCGAGCAATGCCATTGTTGACATCCCAGTAGAGCATCAGTTTGAGGCGGCGGTCGCAGTCGTCGGAGCCATCGAGCACCATGCCGAAGCCGCCATTGGTAACCTCGCCCCAGCCAACGCCGCCGCCGTTGTGGATAGAGACCCACGTAGCGCCGCGGAACGAGTCGCCAATGACGTTCTGCACAGCCATGTCGGCGCAGCGGTTGCTGCCGTCGTAGATATTGCTGGTCTCGCGAAACGGCGAGTCGGTGCCGCTGACATCGTGATGGTCGCGGCCGAGTACGATAGGAGCAGATATCTCACCCTTGCGGATAGCCTCGTTGAAGGCGGCGGCAATCTTGGTGCGGCCTTCGCAGTCGGCATAGAGTATACGAGCTTGCGAGCCTACGACAAGATGATTTTCGCCAGCGCCTTTTATCCACTGTATGTTGTCGTGCATCTGCTGCTGAATCTCCTTGGGAGCAGTCTTGGCAATCTCGCCCAGCACCTTCATGGCCAGCTCGTCGCTCTTGGCGAGGTCTTCGGGCTTGCCACTGGTGCATACCCAGCGGAATGGGCCGAAGCCGTAGTCGAAGCACATAGGTCCCATGATATCCTGAACGTAAGACGGATAGCGGAAAGCTGAGTGGTCGGCGTTCCATATATCGGCATTGGCGCGGCTGCTTTCGAGCATAAAGGCGTTGCCATAGTCGAAGAAGTACATACCACAGCCTGTGGTGAGCTTGTTGATGGCAGCCACCTGACGGCGAAGGCTCTCCTGCACCTTTTGGCGGAAGAGTTCGGGGTTGTCGGCCATCATGCGCTTGCTCTCGTCAAAGCTCTGACCAACGGGGTAGTACCCGCCAGCCCATGGGTTGTGGAGCGAGGTTTGGTCTGAACCGAGGTCCACATGGATGTTCTTCTCAGCGC
>JAZRVD010000027.1:0-2922 GCA_045598945.1 Bacteroidales bacterium
TTATTAGTTGGGACTACAACCACAATGCCAGCGGCTATCGCCTGGAGTATGGCGTGCATGGCTTCGAGCCAGGTGCTGGCAATATAGTTGATATCGATGATAACAATGTTACACGGCAGATTCTTAATCTCTATTCAGGAACGCTCTACGACTTTTATGTCTATACCAAGTGTGGCGATCAATATAGCGATGCAAATTTCTGTAGCTATCGCACACCGTGTGGCGAAGCCATGCCTGTGCCTTACCGCGAGGACTTCAACAGCTATACATTAGATATATCCAACCGTTCGGACGACCCCTCCGATATTCAGGCTCCCAGCCGTGAGCTGCCTTATTGCTGGCGTTTCAGCGACCTTGCCACGCGTAGCGACTGGCACAGCAGTTACCGACAGGCTTCAACGCCCAAGGTCTACCTCACTCGTGCTAACACTTTTGCCGTCGATGGCAATGCCCTTGGCTTGGCGACGGGCGACGGCAAGACGCTGTATGCCATGTTGCCGCTGTTCAATGTGCCGCTCAACAGGCTGACGTTCCTGTTCGACTTCCGCGGCTACAACGTCTATTGGGGACAGACCACTATAGGCTACTGTACCGACCCGTCCGATCCAGAGGGTACTTTTGTACCTGTGAGTGTGCCTATTACTCGTACCTCGTCGTTTGAGACCATCCGCCAGTCGTTCGCCAACGCTCCGGAGGGTCAAAACTGCTATATCACCATCAAGCACTGGGCCACGCACCAGTGGCACAGCTATAACTCCATGTATATAGATAATGTCGAAGTTTATGAGAGCGAGCCATGCGGCATGCCTAAGAACATACAGATTCTGGGCGGTGTAACCTCTACGGAGGATACGTTGGGCTTCGTGTGGGATGCTGTTGAAGGTGCTACAGGCTATAAGGTGGAGTATGGCCGTAGCGGCTACACCCTGGGCTCCGGCACCATCAAGACTGTTGATGGCAACAACCCGCACATCACGCTCACAGGCTTTGAGCCAGCGCGCAAATACGACATCTGGGTGAGTGCCCGTTGTGCCAACGGACAGTACAGCGAGCCTGCCAAACTCTTCTTCGTGGCACCGTGCGGCTCGTTCGACGTGCCATACATCCAGAATTTCGACAGCTATACCGACTTTCCACGCCACCTCAACACTGACTATGGCGACAGTTACAACCAGCATTGGTATGCTACCTATTTCGGCTATAACTATGATTATATGCCGCAGTGCTGGGGCTTCTCTGGTAGAATTTACTCCACTTTTGAGGGTACTACCGACAACGAGACCTATCCTTACCTGACCACTTATTGGAGCACCTCCAATGGACATGCGTGGGGCATGTCGTTAGGTCTGCATACATACGCCTATCCGACGCAAAGCATAGGCTGTATGCCGAGGTTCAAATATTCGGCACAGCAATTGAAGATAAAGTTTAACTATGTGTTGCGTAATTCGGGCAATAGCGTCTATTCTATAGGTGTTATGACCGACCCGTGGGACGAATCGACATATACGCCGTTGGCGGAGTTGCCGCGCGACTGCAACGATTGTTGGATATGGGATTACACTATCGAGGATTTCGGCGCATTGATGCCAGAGTCGATGCGCAACGACGAAAGCACTTATTATTATATCGCATTCCGTGATAAATCGACTACCACCACGCAAACGAGTCTCCAGATTGACGACATCCGTCTGGAGTTGATACAAGACAACAATACCGATATTGTTACATACGCCATCAATGGCATAGCTGCTGAAGACCAGCAAGTAACTATTGATAAGGAAAATCATACAATTGATGTGCTGCTGCCAGCTGGCACCGATCCGTCGTCGTTGATTGCCGATTTTACCCTTGGCCATGCAAATGCTACAGCCAAGGTGGCAGAGGTGTTGCAGACGAGCGGCACCACCGCCAACGACTTTTCTTCGCCGGTTACCTATACCGTCATTGCCGAGAATCCGGACAGCACGCAGGAGTGGGTGGTTACCGTAACTGTCCCCGCCTGTTCGCAGCCTACCGATTTTGACACGACGTATGTGGGTCGCCGCCGCCTGACCTTTGCTTGGCAGAATGCCAGTGCCGAGGTATCGCACCAGATCGTCCTGTCGCGCACTGCACTTGACGACGCAGCGTTGGCTACAGTCGATAAACGCACCGTCGCCGCAGGCGTGTATGAGTTCGATACCGTAGGCTTGGATAGGAATACGTCCTATTACGCCTATCTGCGTAGCGTGTGCGATGGCGAGAACTACTCGGCGTGGTTGCCGTTCGAGGTCTCGACAGCCGACACCATCTCGTGCGGCAACGTTACCTACGACTATTCCAACCAGCTGAATCATTGGAATTGGCCAAGCTATTGTTACCCGTTCGTGGCAAGCGAGTACCGCGGCTATACGCAGGAGATTTACCAAAAAGCCATGATGACTCACGAGAGTGGCTATATAGGCTCTATTTCGTTCAACTATGTGGGTGGTTTTGAAACGCCTCGCGACATTACTGTATATATAGGCAACACCAGTCAGGAGCGCATGACGGATGGCTGGGTTTCGGTTCATAACATGCAGAAGGTTTTCGAAGGTACATACAATTTTTACAATCAGGATGGTCTGGGTTGGTGCACCATCCCATTCGATGATGAGTTCTACTACGATGGCAGGAACATCGTGGTGGCTGTTATGCACCACTACAACCCCGCCAACAGCGGTATCTATCACGACGGCAACTACCGTTTCTACTATACCGAGAATACCAACACTGCCGACCCGCTCAACACTTACCAGCGTGTGAGCCGCTACTCTACCAACGATCTCGCCACATGGAAGCTGACATTCGATGCCAATGGTATGCCTTTGGTGAACAACAGCGTTGTAGGCACATACGTTGAGAGTTATCGTGCCAATGCCCGTTTCAACTTCTGCGACT
>JAZRVD010000028.1:0-9109 GCA_045598945.1 Bacteroidales bacterium
TTGTCGTTGGTGATGTTGAAATATTGATAGTTGGAACGAAAACCTGTGTTGCCCATTGTGAAGTCGCCGTTAGTGCTTACCTCTTCGCCTATGCTGTAGCCTGTAACGTTGTAGATGGTTGTAGCTTGTGGCGACGCTATGGTTACGCTGTCATATATCTCGCTCAGTGTGTTGTCTCGTTGCCAGATATAAAAGTCGGCACCGTATGCCTTTAGTGTTAGTGTGTTGCATTGGTGAATGGTGGTGTCGGCGGTGGTGATGAGGTGCGGTGTCTTGTAGAGTGTTAGATTTAACGATATTACGCTGTCGCAGTTTTTGCTATTTTTTATGCTATCGATATACGTCCCGTTGCGGTAGTATGTTTTTTGTGTTGATGGAAGGTATAAGCTGTCGCAGTAGATGGTATCTATTGGTGGAGCAACGCTTGAGTAGTTGATTTTTAATGACAGAGTCCGAATGCTGTCGCATTCTTTGCTGTTGCCAAGTAGTAGTGTGTCGCTATATGTGGTGTCGGTGTAGAATGTATGATTGGCAATGTCGTAGTAGAAACTGTCGCACCATGTCTCTTGACGTAGGCTTCTTGTCGTATTGCTGATGGTCAGGTCAAGCACTATTATGCTGTCGCAGTGGTTGGTGTTTTGCAGTCGTATGCTGTCGGTGGTGCTTGCGTAATACGTTGAGTCGTTCTGTTCCCATTTTAGGCTGTCGCATCCGTACTCGACGAATTTTGTTGTGTCGTTGTGCAGTATGGTAAGGTGCAAGGTGTCGCTGTTGTTGCATACGCCATCTTTATTTATTGCTATTAGTGTGGTGTCGTGGAAGTATATCGTGTTGTCGTATGTCCAGGAAAGGAAGTTGCACACGCTGTCGTTGTGGCTGTATGTATGGCTTTTTTGTATGTGTAATGTCAGGTTGTAGGTGGTCTGTTCTACGGTGCGTATGATGTTGGTGTCGTTTCTCAATACGGTGTCGAACTGCTCCCAGTAAAAGGTGTCGCACACTGTTGTGTCTGTTGCTACGGTAGTCTGAGCCGATATTTGCAATGTAAGCAGGCACAGCAGTGCTGATAGTGCAACAATAGGTTTATTTATGATTGTAAACATTTCTTATTCAATTATAACTTCTACTACGCCATGCCGTTCTGTAGCTTTGCTGGTGCCGTGTCCTTTAAAGTTGAAAAAGTAAGGACCGGGTGGTACTCCTGTGGGGTCCCAAAATTGATCGGGATGATGTATGTCGGTTTGCTGGTATACTTGTTTTCCCCAGCGGTTGTAGATGTATAGCTCGTTGTGTGGGTAGCAGTCTTGGTCGAGCAGTGCGGGTATTACAAATCTATCGTTTATCCCGTCGCCGTTGGGTGTTACGAGGTTGGGAAAGTACAGGTAGCCGTCGCAACTCTGCCTATGGTAGTCTATGTATAGCGAATAGTGGTAGTTGCTGTCGCAGCCGTGTATGGTAGTGTAGTGAAACAAATCGTTTCTAACATCATAGTAGTATGTCTGGTCGATAAAGTAAGCTGGCAGGTTGGTGTCGCTGATGGTGGCTATGGTGTCGTAGCGGAAGCTGTAGTGCACAGTAAGCTTGAGCCGCCAAATGCTGTCGCAGTCGTCAAAGGTGCGGAAGTTGACCTGCTGGTCGATAGTCCTGTTGTATGTCTGGTCGGTAACAAACCATGTAAAGGTGTCGCATACCGTGTTGATGGTGCTGTCGGCAAACGAATAGCCAACATATAGGTCTAAGGCTCGCATGCTGTCGCAACCGTTGTGGTCCAATATGCTGTCTAAGGCTTGGGTGCTTTGGGTGTAGGTGGTCGATATGCTGTCGCCGTTGTGCCCCCTATGCCATGTAAAGCTGTCGCAGGCATGTATGTGTAGAGTCTCGCATACTGGTTTGAAAGGTTTGAAAGGCACCTTGATGACGTTGTTCAGCGTGTCGCATTCAGGTTGGCTGGTGCTGCCGCCATGCTGGGCTATGCCGTTGCCGGCATCGTTGAGCGCTATGGCTATAGAGTCGCACTTCAGATGGCAGTATTTCTCCATAGGTATCTCAAAAGGCTGCTGGTCGCAGTGTCCTACATCTATGGTGTTGTCTACCTGTATGGTCTCTATCTTTTCGCCCCTGTAGTTGTCGCAATATAATGTAACATAGTACGGCGCGTTGAGACGGCTGTCGCCGCCGTTGCAGTAGTCTACAGTCAGGCTTGCTCCTTTTTCGCTGTAGTCTATGTTGGCAGTGGTAGGTGAAATATCCGACACATTGACGTATATGTCGCCTTTTTGGTCGAGGTGAGGCATCTGTCTTAGAAATCCGTTGAAAGGCTCTTTGCCGTTGGGGAAGGTGGTGGCTATGTCGAACTGATGCTGGGGTACTGTCATGTCATCGTTGATGTTTACAGAGCTGTATGCCCACTGGTTCCACACTTTGCGTGCCGAGCCCCACGCGTCGAGCTGTGCACTGCCAAATACCAGCACCTTGCCCGACGAGTTGCTGCCGTTCCAACCGTAATAGGCACTGTTTACTATTATTTCGGCATGTCCGTCGCCATTGACATCGGCAATGATAGGATATTCGCATATTGTGCCGCTGTATGTGGTAAGCTGTGGACATAGATCTCTAAGTGTAATGCCATCGACTATAACCATAAAGGATGTATTGCGATACACTATCTCGTTTTTGCCGTCTTGGTTGAAGTCAAACACTGTAAAGCCTGCCGTCTCTGCAAACCTGGTTATGCGGTTGTGCATTATACGTATATGGTTGTCGAGGGTGTCGTCGTAGCTGAGTGCGAACATGCCGCAGGGGTGGTTGAAGATAATCTCGGGTGTGCCGTTGCCGTCAAGGTCTCCGCAAAATGGTATCGACGGGCTGTGTGGCTCTCCGCTGTAATTGCCAGAAAGCGCTATGCGTTGATATGCCAGAATATCGCTTGTCTGTCCGTCCCATACATAGATGTAGGCGTTGTATCTGTCTTCTGGTCTGTAGCCTATGACGCATATATCCATGTCGCCGTCGTTGTCGAAGTCAGCCATAAAGGTCTGACCATCCCAGCTTGTTATCTCGTTGCGATTTTCTGCCTGTCGTACTACGCTCCAGCTGTTGCCGGCTGTACCTGTGTTGTTGGTTATCACTGGCTTGTACAATGTGTTGCCGGCACACACTTCCAACTGCCCGTCGTGGTCTATGTCGGCAAGGGCTTGCATGTAATATGCCAAGTCGTTGTAGTTGCCACAGTGTGGCACGCCAAAGCCTCGCCCCGTCCATTGCTGTGTGCCTTGTAGCAGCAAGGTGCCTGTTTGCGCATCATAGATGTTTGCTCCTGCCACCAGCTCTACACGCCCATCGCCGTTGATGTCGGCGGTCATGAGTATGTATCTGTTGTCGAGACGTGTGGGATTGTGCCATTTCAAACCTTGTCCCGTAGCGTCGTAACAGCGCATCTGCTTGTCGTCGGCTTCGAGGAATAGCTCTGCCACTCCGTCGCCGTCCACATCGGCAATGCTCATACACTGTCCTCGTAGGGCAAACCATTCGGTATTGATGGTATATTTCAGTGCTCCCGTCTGTCCGTTGAATACATATAATCCATTGTTGTTCCATGGGTTGCCACCGTTGTCTCTACAGGCTATTATCTCTACTACGCCGTCGCCGTCTACGTCGCCAGCCATTGGTGTCGACATGCTGTTGATTCCGTTACACTCGTAGAGCACCTTCATGCCGAAGGCGTCTCCCGGAGGCTGTGATGTGCAGCTGGGCTGGTCTACATTGTCGGGAGCCACATTGTCTACACATGGCAGTATGTTGAGGTTTAGCACTAACGCACTGTCGCATGCTTCTTCGTGGTGTGTCTGGTAGCGGTACACTCCGCTGTTGGTTATCATGGTGTCGGCATCGCCCCAGTAGTAGCGTGTGCATACTTCTGCCTCTATGGTGTCTATCTCTATAGACCCCATGGATAGTGCTAATACCCTTAGACTGTCGCAGCCGTTGACTGTCTTGAGATGATAGGTGTAGTAGCCTTCATTGTGATATATCTTGTGCGTCTCCTTCCATTCGTAGTGTTTGCATGCGTTACGCCAAACGGTGTCTCCGCGCACTTCTACATGCACCTGTGCTGTGGCTACACATTCGTATTCTCCTGTCGAGCTGTTGTAGTTGGCGGCATTATAGCCTGTTACGGTGTATGTTATCGACTCGGTAGGCTTGGCTGTTGGCGTAGCTATGTTTTTGTTGTCTATCCCGGTGGCAGGACTCCAGCTGTAATGTTCAGCACCGTTGGCATATAGCATGGCAGTGCCGCAAGGCTCCAAAAAGGTGTCATTGCTTACTGTAAGCTGGGGAGTGTGATATAAAGTAAGATAGGTCAAACTGATACGTAGTATGCCATTGACGAATGAGGTGTCGTAGTATGCCCCGCTTTCATAATGTGCTCTTCCTGATGGCGACACCCAAGGACCGTCGCATATCTTCAGCGAGGTTGTGTCGCGTTCTATTTTTTGGGCATAGCACGCGTTGCTCGCTGTTGCGACTAACAGTAGTGTCAATGTTATTATGTATCGTAGGGCTTTGATGGCTGCAGGATGTAGGTTGGTTGTGCTGTTGATGCCGCTATTGTGTTACATGTCAATGCTTATGACTTTGAAGGCAACATGCGTGAGATATGTAGAACAAAGAATATATTTTTTGTGTATGGATAGCATCTTTATTTGTCTTGATGCTGCCAGCAATAGCACATCTTGCAATGGCATATAAATGGCGTTGCAATGTTGTTTATATCATCTTTAAAAAACTCACCTCTTTTTCTGTTAGTTCGCGATAGCGACCGCGAGGCAGATCCTTCTTAGTTAGTCCGGCAAAGACTACGCGGTCCAGTTTGTGGACTTCGTAGCCAAGATGCTCAAAGATGCGACGCACTATCCTGTTCTTGCCGGAGTGTAGCTCCACGCCTACTACTCGTTTGTCGTTGGCGGCGGTTACATATTGTACGTCATCGACATGTATCTCGCCATCTTCGAGGGTTATGCCGTCGAGCATCTTTTGCATGTCGTCGCGTGTTACGGGCTTGTTGAGCTCTACATGGTATATCTTGTACACTCCTGTCGAGGGGTGGGTCAGCTTTTTAGCCATCTCACCATCGTTGGTAAAGAGTAGCAGTCCTGTGGTGTTGCGGTCGAGACGTCCCACAGGGTATATCCTCTCGTTGCATGCTCCGTCAACAAGCATCATCACTGTCTGGCGTTCCTGTGGGTCGTCGACGGTAGTTATAAATCCTTTGGGTTTGTTGAGCAGGAAGTATCTCTTGGTTTCGCTGCGCAGTGTCTCGCCACCGTACGCCACTACATCGTCGGGGCTAACTTTGAAGCCCATTTCGGTTACCACTTTGCCGTTTACCGTTACGCTGCCGGCGGCTATGAGCAGGTCGGCCTCTCGACGGCTGCATATACCTGCATTGGAAATGTATTTGTTTAGACGGATAAGACCTTTGGCGTTTTGCTGTTTTTGGGGTGTTTTGTTTTTTGCGCCACGGTGTTCGCCCTCGTTTACCTCGTAGCCCTCTTCGTTTGCACGAATAGCTCTGTCGGTTTTATAGTCTTTTCTCGCTTTGTCGTCTCTATTGAAACGTCCTCCATTGTGTCTGCCAAAACGGGAGCCTCTCTCTTCTCTGCCATCTCTCTCGGAACGGGTGCCTCTCTCTTCGTTGTTGCGTCTGATGAAACGGGAGCCTCTCATTTCACCATCTTCTCTGCCGAAACGGCTGCCTCTCTCTTTTCTCTCTGAACGGGTGTCATTCTCCTCGTTGTTGTGTCTGCCGAAACGGCTGGCTCTCATTTCTCCATCTTTTCTGGCGAAACGGCTGCCTCTTTTCTCACCGTCGCGTCTGCTGTACGGTTTGCGACTCATCTGTTCGTCGTCGCTTCTGCTGGCTCTTTTCTCGTCGCTGTCATTTCTTCTCTTGAAGCCGTTGCGCAACGGACGTCTGCCGTCGTTGTTTCTATTGCGATTGTTGTTCATCTATTTGTGTTGTTTATCTTGTTATCTAAAAACGTATGGGCCGCTTTTCTCGGCGTCAAGCACTTCGTTAACGTCCCATATTGCATCCGCCATTAGTAGGAATACACCCAGCTTTCGCTCAGCAAGCCAGTCGATGGCTTTTTCATCGTGTCTGCTTGCCATGGCGAGCATCAGGTTTACAGGGTGGCAAGCTTTGCCAAGCCATTGCCACGCCTCTTCCATGCCGTCAACGGCATTTACTATTATGCCCAACCATTCGTAGTGGTTCTTAAATAGCCATAACAGAGCCTCTACGTCGCCTCGTATGGCGTTGCTGAAAGCCCCCAATTCGGGATAGCCGTTCTCCATCAGCCACACAAAGAAGTCCTTGCGACCCTCAATGCTTTTGAGTAGCGCCAGGAGTACCTTTATGTCGTATTTCTCTATCCCTTCAAATTGAGGCATATATTTGTAGTGTGTTATTGTCGTATTGTGGCTCCTAATTGGTTTTCCAAATTCTTTTGCAGTTTTGCCATCACTGCCTCGATCTGCTTGTCGGTGAGAGTCTTCTCTTTGTCTTGCAGGATAAAGCTGACGGCGTATGACTTCTTGCCTTCTTCTATGCCTTTGCCATCGTATACGTCAAATAGTCCTACCTCTTTCAGCAGTTTTTTCTCGGTAGAGTATGCTACGCGCTCTATCTGGGCAAATGTAACATCGTTTGGCACTATCAGTGCGAGGTCGCGTCGTACCTCTGGCTGTTTGGATATCTCGGTGTATGTAACCTCTTTGCTGGGATATGTCTTTAGCAGCAAATCCCAGTCGATGTCGGCATATAGCACCTCTTGTTTGCAGTCCATCTGTTTCAGCAGCTCTTTGCTCAAGCGTCCCATGCGTACTATCACCTTTTTGCTGTCTGCCATCTGCATGGTGAGTCCTTCGGCAAAGTAGTGCTCTGTGCTGGGCATGGTCTGCACTCTGTTCATGTTCACCCTCAGACGACGAAGCAGGTTGAGTACATGTGCTTTAAGATGGAAAAAGTTGCAAGGCTCTTCGTTGCTCATCCAGTTCTTTGGCGCCATGTTGCCTGTCATGAATATGCTTAGATGCATGCTTTCGTCAAAGAGTTTGGTGACATTCTCTTCGCTTTCGTCAACAGCTGTGTTGCGACGGTAGATATGCCCAAACTCGTAAAGCTTCTGGTTGTGAATTTTGTAGTTGATGTTGCGTGCCACGCATTCCAGTCCGCAGAACAGTAACGTCTGTCGCATCACGTTTAGTTCCTTGCTTAAAGGATTGATGATATGTATGCTTGCGGCGGCGTCAAAGTCGGCAGCTCCTATTGTCTCAAAATATTCAGCTTTAGTCAGCGAGTTGTTCATTATCTCGTTAAAACCGTTGTAGGTCAGGTAGTCGCTGGCTATATTTTGCAGCTTGCGAGGGTTGGGCTTGATGCCGTAGCTTAGGCAGCTGTTTAGTCTCTCGTCAAAGCTGATGTTGTTGTAGCCGTATATGCGCATCACCTCTTCTACTATGTCGCATTCGCGCGTTACGTCCACCTTGCAGGTTGGCACGCGTAGCGTCATCTTGTCGTCCTCTTCGCGCTCTATCTCTATGTCGAGCGACTTTAGAGCTGTAAGTACAGCCTCCTTTGGTAGCTTTTGACCTATGAGGTCAAACATTCTTTGGTAGCTGACTTCTATGGCGACGCGCTCTATTGGGGTAGGGTAGATGTCTACTGTGGCGGAGGCTATCTCTGCTCCGGCAAGTTCTTGCAGTAACTTTACGGCACGTCTCAAAGCCCAAAGGGTGATGTTGGGGTCGCAGCCTCGTTCGTAGCGGAAGCTGGCGTCGGTTTTTAGTCCATGGCGTTTGCTGGTTTTGCGTATGCTCACCGGATTGAAGTAGGCACTCTCCAAAAATACCGATGTGGTCTCCATGGTTACGCCACTCTTTTCGCCACCGAATACGCCAGCTATGCACATGCCCTCTCTCTCGTCGCATATCATCAGGTCGCGGCTGTCGAGTTTGCGCTCTATTCCGTCAAGGGTTACAAACGGGGTGTCTTGCGGTAGTCTGCGTACTACTATCTGACGTCCGCCTATCTTGTCTGCGTCAAAGGCGTGCATGGGCTGACCTACCTCCATAAGCACGTAGTTGGTAACGTCTACCACGTTGTTGATAGGGCGTATGCCTACGGTGCGCAGCTTGTTCTGCAGCCATTCTGGCGACTCTGCCACCTTTACATTCCTTAGTGTTACGCCGCTGTAGCGAGGACATAGCTCAGGCTCTTCTACTCTAACTTTTACGCTCTCCTGACAGTCTTGGCCATTCAATTCGGCAACCTCTGGCCATTGTATTTCGAGACTCTTGTTCTCTCTGGTGTTTAGCACTGCCACCACGTCGCGTGCTACGCCTATGTGGCTGGTGGCATCGCTGCGGTTGGCGGTTATTGCCACTTCCAAGGTGTAGTCCTCTTCTACATGAAAGTATTCTTTGGCAGGCATGCCTACTGGTGCGTCGGCAGGCAGCACCATTATGCCGTCGTGGCTGGTGCCAAGCTGCAACTCGTCAGCGGCGCAGAGCATGCCCTCGCTAACTACGCCACGCAGCTTGCCTTTTTTTATCTCATAGTATTCGGTGTCGCTGGTGTATATCTTGGTGCCTATCTGGGCGCATACCACCTTCTGACCTGCTGCCACATTGGGAGCGCCGCACACTATGTTTAGAGGCTGCTCACCGCCAACGTTCACTGTGGTAATGTGCAGGTGGTCGCTGTCGGGATGTGGCTCGCATGTTAGCACTTCGGCTATTACCACATGCTCCAGTCCGCCGCGTATGGTGTCTACACGTTCTACACCTTCTATTTCCAGTCCGCTGAAGGTTAGCAGGTCGTCAAGTTCGTTGGGAGTACGGTCGGTATCGACATACTCTTTCAGCCATTTGTAGGATATCTTCATTGGTTTTGTATGATTTATCTATTTGTTTGTCTTATTGTTGTTTGTAATGCTTATCTGCTGTTTGTTGTGGTTTATTTCATACACAATAACTTGCAAAAATACATTTTTTTTTCCATTCTTTGTTCTCTTGCTGCTATTTCATTTGATTTTGTTTCGTTTAC
>JAZRVD010000029.1:0-1164 GCA_045598945.1 Bacteroidales bacterium
CGTATACCATATACTGGCCAGAGTGCTCTGGCAGGTCGTTCGGCCGTGCCTTAAGATCGTGCCAGCCGTACGCTATCTCCCTTGTTATGTCTCTTATCTCTCATGCGTCTTTCAAAAACTCCACCGTTGCCTCTGCGTCTCTGTCGTACGCTGGACTAAACGTATGTATACCTACTGCTCGCATTACGTCCTCGTTTTTCATTACTCTACCCCCGTGGAGCCAAAGCCGCCCCTGTCCTTGTCGTTAAGCTGCTCGTACTCTTTAAATACCAGTCTCGGCTGGTTTTCCTGTATCCTAAACTGCGCTATACGGTCGCCCCGTTTTATAATTGTGTCCTTAGTCGCTAACGCTGGAAAGTGCCACTGATCGTTAGAGCCGCTGTAGCTGTTATCTATTACGCCTGCGCTATTAGTCATTAAAATGCCGTAGCGCTTATAGGTCGAGCTCCTTGGCAGTACGATAGCCTCGTAGCCGTAGGGCAGCTCCATGGCTACCCCTAACGGTATAAGGCAGTACTCGCCTGCTTTAAGTTCTATATCTCTGGCCGCTCTTAAGTCTATCCAGTCGCCGCCTTTAATAGCCTCTGGCAGTGGCAGCTCTTTGTTAAATCTCTTAATTCTGATTGTTAAATGCATACTCTGCCTCCTTAATCTTTGCTTTTAAATAAGCTACGTTAAGCTCTGCCTGCCCCAGCAGTATTTTAAGCAGTTCTAACCCTGCAGCAGCTGGCGCCTCTGGGGCGCCTAGTACGTCGTCTACCGTGAGCTGTTTGTACCGTGGCTCCTCTGGCGCCTTACGTTCTTTAAACGTAGGCGTAAGGTTGTAGCAGGCTCTTATCTTGTCCTTAGCCTCCTCTGTGAGCTCTCGGCCTTGGTTCTCAGCGTACCACCAGCTAGAGGCGCTTACGCCACTCTCTGCAGCTACGACCTTATACGGCCGTCCTGCTCTGATTTACTTTAATTTCTTGGCTACGTCAGTCTGTCCCATAATTACCTCCTTAAATACTCCTCATTCCTCTGCCCCCAGATCGTACGGGTAAGGCAGTTTTAACGCCTCCAATAATATGGCCACCGTGCTGCTGCTGTACTCGCTATCAATTACTAAGCTGTCGTAGTCGTTGCCTCTTACCCTGTCAGCTACATAACGGCGAGCGACGTTAAGTC
>JAZRVD010000030.1:0-5244 GCA_045598945.1 Bacteroidales bacterium
ATGACTTGCAGACGCTCGGTGATGTCTACCATATAATGTTCCTTAGGGCGACATGTACCCGCTGTGTTGAATGTTTTCATGAGTATCTAATAGCGTAATGCCTTTTATTTGCAAAGGTATGAATTGCTAAATTCAAGTCGCTGATGCAACTTTTTAACAATATTAAGTAGTTTACTATCAATTGCAAAAATACGACATATTTCTTGAATAGGCGAAAGATATTTCATTCAAAATTATTCATCAGCATTTATTACATTGTAATTTCACCAATAAACATCAATAATATAGCGAGTTGACAACCATCATTTCAAATGACTTACATAAAAAAAAATGTTATGTAAAAGTTACACTTCCAAAATAATAACAAAACAGCCACAAATACAAGAGTTTTCTGATAAACTTTTTTTGTATTTACTTTTAGGCGATAAAACCTTCTATTATTTTATAACACTCAAATAAACAGCGACAGCACTCTATTTGGGGAGTGCTGTCGCCTTGAATAGCATTGCCGATGAACTTTGCCAGACATGAAGCAGGAAGTATACGGCAGTGCCTAAGAATTGTAGAGTTACTTTCTTTAGCCTTTGCGGGCGTTGTAGAAGATTTTGAAGGCACCAGCGTTGCGAAGCTCTTGCTTGACATCACTTACAAGCCCCATCTTGGTGTCTTTGTCGCACTTGATGGCTGTGGTGATGAAAGGGCGGTCGACTTCGTCGCGAGCAGCTTTTTCTATCTCGACAAATTGCATGATGTCGGTAACATCGGCTATTTGATCGTTAAGCTGAATACGGCTGTCAGTACCATACTTGGACTGCTGCTCCTTCATAGGCGTACCAATGTTGATGTAGCTGACAAGGCTTTTCTTTTCAAGCTTGCTAACTTCAGTACCTTGAGGGACGACGATTTTGACATACAGCGTGCTCTCGCGCATGGTGGTGATGACCATAAAGAAGAAGAGGAGCATGAAGATAATGTCGGACATGGAGCCCATATTGAGACCTGGTGTCTCTTTTGGTTTTTTACCTGTAAAACGTGCCATTATTTTTTTTCTCCTATCTTTGTTGGTTCAGCTTCAGAAATAGCGATAGGTATAGCCTGATCGATAGCGTCGCGCTGTTCGTCGGTTATATCGGCGTATTTCTTGGAAAACTTTTCATTAGAAAGTTCGTTGCGCATTTCGTTGATGGCGGCGGCAAGCTCGTTTTGGACCTGAAGGTACATGTCGTAGGAGGTGCCACGGTCGTTTTGAAGGGAGATAACGCCCTTGGAGACTTCCATATCGCCGAGCAAAGGAATGTTCTTCTTTTCTTTTTCTGGGAGCGTCGAGAGGTTTTGAGGATTGCCCAAGAACTCTTTTGCACGATCTTTGAGGTCTTCGATACGACCGTACTCGCCATCGTAGAGAAGGTTGTCTTTGCTATTGATTTTTACAACGAAGATATTACGTTCACGAACTTCTGGCTTGTCTTGATTGGGCGGCAGCGGAGGTGGCAGACGCCTTGCAATACCCATATCTGTGTTGATACTCGACGTCATGAGGAAGAACGTGAGCAGCAAGAACGAGATATCGGCCATTGAACTGGTATTCAACCCAGGAGTTTTTCTTGCCATAATTTATTTCTTTTTAAAGAATTTTGCACATTCAACATATACGATGGAGAGGGCGGCACCGATGACAAGGATATAGACCATGATGCAAGCTGCGCCAATCCATTTGCAAGCGCCTACGGTGAGGTTGTTTTTGTCGAGCAATGCGAAAGGCACATCAGAGCCTGAAGCAAGGAAGTAGCTGACAATAACGACAACGACAGCGATGGCGATAACGATGATTGTGCGGATGGCTCCTTTTCTGTCGTCGGAGAATTTCTTGACGAATGCCCAGAGGGCGAATCCCAGAATGCCGACAATGCAGAGAACCACACAAAGGAATGTAATCCAATAGGCGATGTTGAACATGCCATTGTTGGAAACGGTATCGAGGGCAAAGACGATTGCGAAGATGGATGCAAGCAGAGCGATGCCTATCGAGAGCCAAGTGATGAGTTTATCGGTTTTCTCTTTCATAATAGTTATAAGGATTTTTGTTTTTGACACCCCGCATAGCTGCAGGGATTTGATGATGAATTGTGAGCGGTTTTACCGACTCCCTTATTACTATTATTTACGATTCTTGACAAGGATATCCATGAAGGAGATGGAGCCGTCTTCCATAGAAGCTACGAGGCTTTCAATCTTGGTGAGGATATAGTTGTAGAAAATCTGAAGGATGATAGCAACGATAAGACCGAAAACGGTGGTGATAAGAGCAACCTTCATACCGCCAGCAACAACGGTTGGGCTGATATCGCCAGCAGCCTCGATGTCGTCAAAGGCTTGAACCATACCGACAACGGTGCCGAGGAAACCGAATGAAGGAGCAAGGGCGATGAAAAGGGAAATCCAAGTGAGGTTGTTTTCAAGACGTGCCATCTGTACACCGCCGTAGGAGGTAACAGCTTTTTCTACGTTCTCAAGACCTTCGTCGACACGGTCGAGACCTTGGTAGAAGATGCTTGCCACAGGGCCACGAGTGTTGCGGCAGAGCTCTTTGGCGCCTTCGTAGTCGTTGTTGGCGACTTTTTCTTCGATGCCTTTGAGGAGCTTTTCAACATTGGTGGTGGCCATGTTGAGATAGAGTACGCGCTCGATGATGAGAGCCATACCGAATATGAGGCAGAGGAGCACAGGGGTCATCCAGCCAGCACCACCCTCGATGTATTTCTGCTTGAGGACTTGGTGGAAGGATTTGGTTTCTTCAACAGCAGCTTCTTCTGCGACAGGGGCTTCTTCTTCAACAGCTTCAACGATAGCGCTGTCGGTAGCTTCGGCAACTTGCTCGTCGGTTTGTTCGGCAACAGCGGGCTCAGTAGCATTCTCTTGGGCACGCAATGCGTTGAAATTGGCGAATGTCAATAGTCCAACGATTGACATCAATGCAATTACTTTTTTCATGGTTTGTTAATTGTGTTGATTATTAATTAGTTATTTATATTCTACATATTATAGACACCTTTGCAAATATACATTTTATTTTTTAATGACAGATGTTTTTTATTAGAAACATACATATTTGCGGTTGCAGCGCCTGTTGTTTTGCCTATATTTGCCTCGAATATGAATGTGTTTTTGTGTATTTTGCATCATTTTGCGGCGTCTGTTGTTTTGATGTTTGCCGTATGTGTTATTTGTTGCGATGCAGTATGGATTGCATAAGGTCCAAGAGTGGCTGTTTGCGCTCTATAGGCACATCGATATTGTTGATAGCTTGTAGTGCTTGCTGGTATTGATAGTCTATATCGCGAAGGATGAGCTGCTTGACGTTTTTTTGCTGATAGATGTCGAGGATCTGAGAGACAAGCTGTTCGGAATCGAGCTGACGGTTGTCGTAGAGTTGCGCCATATACTGCCGTTCTGTGTCGTTGCATTGTTGCAACGCAGTGAGTATTAGCGCTGTCTTTTTGTGATCGCGGATGTCTTGCCCTATTTTTTTGCCGAAGGTGTCGGTGTTGCCGTAGGCGTCGAGCCAGTCGTCTTGCAGTTGGAAGGCGAGTCCAAGATGTTTGCCGAAGCGTGCTATGGCGTCTTGATTGGCTTGATCGGCACCAGCGTAGATAGAGCCTATGACGAGTGCGCCGACGAAGAGCGCCGAAGTCTTGGAGTATATCATGTCGTAGTATTGCGGAATAGTGACTGAGCTTTGCGTCTCAAAGTTCATGTCGTATTGCTGACCGCGACAGACCTCTATGGCTGTTTCGTTGAAGGTGTTGAGTATGGCGTGAAGCTGCGGGTGCGCGGTGCTGAGGAAGTAGCGCCAGGCGAGAGCGAACATGGTATCGCCGGAGAGTATGGCTGTGTTTTCGTCCCATTTGCAATAGACCGTGGGCTGACCGCGACGTAGCGGCGAGCGGTCCATGACGTCGTCGTGGAGGAGTGTGAAGTTGTGAAAAACCTCGATGCCTATAGCCGCATGTGAGGCCTGGCTGATGTCGCCGCCGAACATCTGGCACGAGGCGAGGAGCATGACAGGACGAAGCCGCTTGCCGCCGAGTTGCAGCGTGTATTCGATGGGGTCGAAGAGCTGATGTGGCTGTTCGACAAAATGTTCGTCAGCGAAGAGCTGGCTAACGTAATCTAAAAGCTGGTTATATGAATACATAGGCTATATGTTTTTTTTAGAATGGATAGTCGATACCGAAGTTGGTGGTGATGAATGACGGCCGCCAGTGGCGTATGCGCCAGCGAGAGTTGGCGGCATAGTTGGGGTCGTAGACTGGCGAGGCGAAGTCGAAACGGAGCGTGATAATAGATATTTTGAAACGGAGGCCAATGCCTACGCCTACGGCGATGTCTTTGAAGAAGTTGTTGAGTCGGAAGGCACTGCCTGCAGTTTCGCTGTTTTCGGAGTACATCCACACGTTGCCCATGTCGGCGAAGACGGCGCCTTCGAGGAAGTTGAGTATAGGAAAGCGCTCTTCGAGGTTGAGTATGAGCGTTATGTCGCCTGCCTGGTCGTAGTAGAATGTCTCGGCAGAATGAGTGTTGTAATGACCTGGGCCAAGACGGCGTATATGCCATGCCCTCAGGTTGTTGGGGCCGCCGCCGAAGAAGCTTTTTTCGTAGGGCATGGATTGCGAGTTGCCATACGGAATGCCGAGACCGGCAATGGTGCGCAGAACAAAGCTGTTTTTCTCGCCATGATAGAAATAGTGCTTGTATTCTGTGCTGAAGCGCAGGTACTGCGAGTACGGTACATTGCCTATCATGTAGGCGCCAAACTCGTTGCTTTTGCTGATAGATGACGTGGTGGCGATGAGCGAGGTGAGGGCTCCGGCCGACTCGATGCTGCCTTTGAAGTAGGAGAAGTCGGAGCGCGTGCCTATAAGCTGGTTGTTGTAGAGCAGCTCGTAGCGAAGGTTGATGATAAGGTGGTCGTTGTACTGATAGAGCAGGCGTAGGCTGTTGTTGCCTTGCAGACGACGCTGAAGCTCGTCGCTAAGCATTGGGAAGCGCACGTATGCCGCCTCGATGGGGTAGAAATTGTGCTGTATGCGACGATTGGCAGAGATGGTGTAGCCGAAGGAGATGTTGGCCTGTATGCGTTCGAAGTATGAGCGGTACTGGTAGGCGCCGCCTACGCCTATGAGGGTGTGCGGCCGTATCTGCCGGCGCAACAGCTTGTTGGCGAATGGGAAGAGGAAGTAAGGG